>JAPLIR010000024.1 GCA_026389015.1 Candidatus Dependentiae bacterium
CGGTTGAGTACGAAGTAGTGTTGCCGGCAATTGCCAAATTAAGTAATGTTAAAAATCAAATAAAGCAGGTGGTTACTTCTTCAATTGCGGAGTATATGAAGCCGCTTTCTCAGTATGTTAAAAGGACTTCTAAAGCGGTGCAAGAAAATCCATATAAAGATAAAATTGCGCATGTGCGGATTGGTAACGAATTATGTACTGAAGAAAAAGCGTATCTTGAAAAACGTATGCCTAAAGTAAAAGTTACACTTGAAAAATTACTGGGTCGTTCAATAGATTTAAAAAATGTGCCCAAAATTGCTCTTCTTGGCAGCGGTGGTGGTCATCGAGCTCTCGTGAGTTTTACTGGGTGGGCTGAGGGCTTTACGAAAATAGGATTGATGGACACGGTAACCTACATGGCGGGTGTTTCTGGATCTACGTGGTTTGTAGCATTATGGTTATTGAGTGGTTTGCCCATCGATAAGTTTAAAGAAAAACTTTCTATGACGGTTGGCGAGGGGTTACTAAATATAACTCCCTATGAATTTATATTGTTAGCTAACAGCTTTTTGGTGAAAGCTGCTTTTGATCAAAATGTAACCTTAATAGATATATGGGGTGGCTTAATCGCCAATACGTTCTTGAAAGACTCTGGGGATAAACGTTATATGCAATACTTATCACAACAAGTAAAAACCATAGCGGATGGCGATTGGCCGTTGTCTATTTATACGGCAATTCGTGCGGATGAGAATAGCAAGCAAGATATCTATGAATTTACGCCATATGAAATTGGAGCGACCTGGCTGGGGCCACAAGGTATTTATGTTCCCACATGGGCATATGGAAGAAAATTTAAAAATGGTGTCTCAGTAGATTTTGCACCACAGCAAAACGTAGGATTTATGAAGGGAACTTTTGGTGCCGCAATCGCTGCAAGAATCGATACTTCTCTCGCATTTATTTTCGCGAATAAAAAAATACTGCCGCCTTTTGATCAAATAGTTGATGTAGTGTTATCGACTATTGGCAATCAACGAGTCACTACTGCATCCATTAATAATTTTGCTTTTGGCATAGAAGGTAGTGTGGTAAAAGATGCGGAGCAGATAAATTTAAGTGATACCGGCAATGAGATTAATTTACCCTATGCGCCATTGAGTGGTGAGCGACCTGAACGGTTAGCTGACATTATGATATTCTTGGATGTTTCATTGGGGCTTCCAGGTGATTTTCGTAAGGTTGAAAAGTATGCGCGGAAAAAAGGGCTTAAGTATCCTGTCATTAATTATGCGAATGTAGAAAATCGTACGGTAAGTATTTTTAAAGATGCAAATGATTCTACCGTGCCGTTAGTTATCTACATGCCACTAGTGAGTGATTCCTCGTTAATTAAAAAAGCAAAAGATGCTCAATTATTTACAGGATTGATAGCTCATATTGATGGTTTTGATGTGCAAAAATGTATGCATGGTGGCTATTGTGATACAGCGAATAATAAATATACCAAAGAACAGGTTGAACAGCTCAGTGCATTAACAGAATTTAATGTGCTTGCTAATAAAGATACAATTATTGAAGCGATTGCATGGAAAGTTGATCAGTTAGAAAAATCTCATACATCAAAATAAGTGTAGGAAAATTATGGCTGATATACGTTTAAAGAGATTATTGGTAGTGGGGTTGTGTCTTAATTTATATTCTGTGACGACTAGGGCTGGTATTATCACGCTTCACAATAAAACTGATCGCGATGTATTTGTTTCCATGTATCGGTCGGCATCATCGGAAAAATCTGGCGTGCATGCTAATGGGCAGTCGGTGATTCCCATCATGATAAAAAAAGAGGGCTTTGTAGATATAGAGCGGCCTGCCGACGATCGTGTATTAGGATTTTCTTTCATTGAAAAGGATCTTGGCAGTTCTATAGAAGCTGATACATTCGCCAAACTTGCGCACGTTCCAGTCCATCTGGTTTCGGGTGATTCGCTCTATTTTGCGGTGGATGGGCCTGAGTTGAAGGGGTACGACACGGTTGAGTACGAAGTAGTGTTGCCGGCAATTGCCAAATTAAGTAATGTTAAAAATCAAATAAAGCAGGTGGTTACTTCTTCAATTGCGGAGTATATGAAGCCGCTTTCTCAGTATGTTAAAAAAACTTCAAAGGCAGTGCAACAAAATCCTCATAAAGATGAAGTAGCACAAGTGCGTATCGGCAACGAGTTGTGCATGGAAGAAAAAGCGTATCTTGAAAAGCGTATGCCAAACGTTAAAACGGCGCTTGAAAAATTATTGGGACGTTCAGTAAATTCAAAAAATGTTCCTAATATTGCTCTTGTAGAAAGTGGTGGCGGCTACCGTGCTATGTTGTGTTCTATCGGTTGGCACCTTGGCATAACAAAACTGGGAGTTATGGATGTTGTTACCTATATGGTTGGGCTTTCTGGTTCTACGTGGTCGATTGGTTCGTGGGTTGCCAGTGGATTATCGATTGAGCGTTTTAAAGAGCAGTTGATTCCAAAAACGGAACAGGGTATTTATAGTTTAAGTGTTCCTGAACTTATGTTGTTAGCGGGCAATCTTTTGGTTAAGGCCGCCTATGATCAAGAGTTAACAATTATAGATTTGTATGGGGCTCTTTTGGCTAATGCCTTGTTAAAAGATTTTGGGGACGATCGTCAAAAAATTTATTTATCGCAGCAAGCAAAGACAATAGAGGGTGGTGATTGGCCATTTCCTATTTATACGGCAGTACGTGCCGATGAGCATGCAAAACAGGATTGGTATGAATTTACGCCCTATGAAATTGGTGCGACCTGGATCGCGACTGATAAACGTGGCATGTATATTCCTTCTTGGGCTTATGGAAGAACATTTTTTGCTGGTAAGTCGATTGATTTTGCACCTGAACAAAGTTTAGGATTTCAAAAGGGCACCTTTGGTGCCGCGATTGCTGGATCGGTTGAAGAAGCAATTCAAAAAATAACGGAAAGCAAAAAGGTGCTACCACCCTTTGATCAAGTTATGGATGTCATGATCAATACATTGGGCAGCCAACGTATTACTACTGCCGTTGCTAATAACTTTTCTTTTGGTATGGAAGCGAGCACTATAAAAGATCTTAAGCAGCTGCGCTTAGCCGATGGTGCTACTGAATTTAATTTACCCTATCCTCCGGTAAGTGGTGAAAGGCCTGAGCGAAAGGCAGATATTTTAATTTTTGTTGATTTTGCAGATGATTCTCCAACTGACTTTAAAAGAGTTGAAAAGTATGCCAGAGACAAAGGGCTTAAGTTCCCTGCAATTGATTACGCTGCCATAGAAAATCGTGTGCTCACTGTATTTAAAGACGAACATGATGCTTACAGTTCCTTTAGTAATCTACATGCCGTTGGTGAATGATGCGGTATTGTTGGCAGAGGCTAATAATAATTCAGAGCTTGCGGCATTTGTTCCTCTACTAAAGAACTTTAATATTTTAGAGTGTATAAAAAATGATTATTGTAGTACGACAAATCTTAAATATTCAAATGAAGAAGCACAGAGGGTAAGTTCTCTCATGGAATTTAACGTGCTTTCAAATAAAGATAAAATTATTGAGGCAATTGTGTGGAAAGTTGATCAGTTAGAAAAAGCTCATACACCAAAATAGAGGTGAAAAAATATGGCTGATATATGTTTGAGGAAATTATTAAGAATGGCGTTCTGTTGCAGCATATGCTCGATTGTTGCTCGGGCGGAGATGATTACCCTCTATAATAAGACTGAGCGAGATGTATTTGCTTCGATGTATCGTCCAGTGTCATTGACAAATATTGATGTGCAGTCAGTTGTTCCTATCACTATCAAAAATGGTGATTCTGTTGATATAGAGCGCCCAACGGATGAGCGTGTGTTGGGATTTTCTTTTTCTGCCAAAGATCTTGGAAATTCTATTGAGGCTGACGCATTTGCAAAAATTGCACAGGCTAACATACACCTTATTTCAGGAGATTCGCTCTATTTTGCATTGGATGGACCAGAGTTGAAGGCATACGACACGGTTGAATACGAAGTGGTGCTGCCGGCGGTTAATAAACTTAAAAATGTAAGAAATCAAATCCTACAGTTTGTAACACCATCTATTGTAGAATATATTCGGCCCATAGCATCGTATATAAAAAAAACTTCTGAGGCAGTGTTAGACAATCCGCATAAAGATGAAGTAGCGCATGTGCGGATTGGTAACGAGTTGTGTTCTGAGGAACAAGTATATCGTAAAAAACGCCTGCTCAAGGTTCAATCAGCCCTTGAAAAATTATTGGGTCGTTCAATAGATACAAGAAATGTACCTACTATTGCGATTCTAGGCAGTGGTGGTGGTTATCGCGCCATGGCTACTTTGGCGGGTTTTAATGTTGGCTGGAATGTTATTGGTCTTATGGATGCGACCGCTTATATAGCTGGCGTCTCAGGATCAACGTTTACCATTGGTCAGTGGATGTCGAGTGGTTTTTCTGTTGAACAGTGTAAAGAGGCGTTGATTGCCAAAATGGCTCGTGGTTTATGGTCGGTTTCTATTAATTAATTTTTTTTATTGGCGCAGGGCTTGTTGATTAAAGCGGCATTTGAAGAACAGGTGACCATGATAGATTTGTGGGCAGGTCTTACGGGTAATGCCTTACTAGAAAATTTTGGTGATAATCGGTATAGGTTGTATTTATCGCAACAAGCAAAAACAATTTCTGATGGTGCCATGCCGTTTCCTATTTACACGGCTGTGCGTGCGGACGAACATGCATCGCAAGATTGGTATGAGTTTACGCCGTATGAAATTGGTGCATCGTGGATGGGTACTAATACGCGTGGCATGTATGTTCCGACATGGTCTTTTAACAGAATGTTCAAAAATGGTGTTTCGACCAATGATGCGCCAGAGCAACCTCTTGCTTCTTTGCTTGGTATTTGCACTTCTGGAGGGGCCACTAAAATTGCCAGTCAAATTAGTTTTTTTATGCAGGGAAAGAAGATAGTCCCGCCGTTTGATCAAGCTATTGATGCTATTCTGAACTCGATTGGCAATCAACGTATTACAACAGCAGAAATTAATAATTTCACTTGTGACATGAAAGATAGTCAACTTAAGAACGTTAAAATTATTAATTTAGCAGATGCCGGCGGCCATATGAATATTCCATACCCTCCGCTGAGTGACAAGCGACGTGCAGCAGATATCATGATAATGGTGGATGCTTCTTTTGATTTACCTGTCGACTTGCCAAGGATTACACAGTATGCCAAGGAGAAAGGGTTAAAGATCCCAGTTCTTGCGCATGAAAATGTAGAAAAATATTCGGTAAGTATATTTAAAGATGATAATGACCCAACGGTTCCACTGGTTATTTATATGCCGCTTATTAGTGATACGGCGTTATTGGCATCAGTAAAAGGTAAGCCTGAGTTTGCAGAATTTATTACGTTATTGGAAGGATTTGATGTTGCCAAATGCATGCTGGATGGCTATTGCCACACCTCTAATTTTGAATATACCAAAGAGCAGGTATTGCAGCTGAGTGGGCTCATGGAGTTTCATGTACGTGCCAATGAAAAAAAGATCATTGAGGCAATTGCGTGGAAAGTCGCACAGTTAGAAAAACATACTGCATTAGGTGTAGCAATAGATTAGTAGCCCATGCTTTAAATTGTTGTGGTTTCTTGTTACGCTGGTTGAGTAATAGTGTAATAAATAACATCAAGGTATATTCCATGCAGACAGTTCAAGGCGCTAAATATCTATGGAAGCTACCTGTTTACGATAACGCAACGGTGCTTGAATTAGCATCAGCGTACAATCTTTCCTTTCCTATTATTCAAACATTGATGACGCGTGGATTTACTAATAAAGCGGCTATTGGCAGCTTCCTTTTTACTTCGTATGAAGGTGACGTTGCGCATCCATCATTAATGAAAGATGCACTAAAATCAGCTGAACGAATTCTGCAAGCAATAGAGCGCAAAGAAAGAATTTTGGTGTGCGGTGATTACGATGTTGATGGCGTGACTTCATCAGCTATGATGTTAATTAGTTTGTTACCACTGGGTGCCGATATTAATTTTTTTATTCCTAATCGTGCACGCGATGGCTATGGCCTTTCAGCAAAGGTTATTGAACGTGCCGCGAGTAATGGTTATAAAGTGGTGATCACGGTTGATAATGGCATCACGGCGTTTGAACCCGCACGTCGTGCAAAAGAGCTGGGTGTTGATTTAATTATTACCGATCACCATAAAACCCATGCGCATGTGCCTGATGCATTTGCCATTGTTAATCCTAATCAACATGATTGTGATTATCCTTTTAAAGTATTGGCCGGTGTTGGTGTTTCGTTTAAATTGCTTTCGTTATTATATGAATTAAAAAAATTAGAGATGCCAGCAAAAGCGTATGAATTGCTCATGCTGGGAACTATTGCAGACGTTGTGCCTTTATTGGGAGAAAACCGATTCTGGGTTCGTCATGGCTTGAATTACATTAATAAGTTAGAAAGTTTATCTTTCAAGACATTGAAAACCAATGGCAAACTCGAAAAACCAAAAATTTCAGCAACTGATATTGGCTTTTGCATTGCACCACAAATTAATGCGCTCGGAAGATTAGAAGATGCGCGCCAGGCTGTAAAGTTTCTCATTGGTTCAGATGAAAAAGAAGTTAATGATGTTGGTCGCGTGCTTCTTGAATTGAATCAAGCACGACGAGATATTGAACGTTCTATATTTCTTGAAGTTGATGCGGAAATTGCACATGGATCTATTGACGTAAAACAAGAGAATATAATTGTTGCGGCAAGCACAAAGTGGCCTGCGGGAGTTATAGGTCTTGTTGCTTCACGGTTTGTAGGTGCTTATGGGAAACCAACCATATTATTTCATCTCACAAAAGATGGGCTTGCCAAAGGGTCATGTCGCTCGATTCCTGAATTTGATATGTTTAAAGCATTGCAAGAATGTCATGATCTTTTAATACAATATGGTGGCCATCCTATGGCTGCTGGACTTTCTCTTAAAGTTGAGAATGTGCCTTTATTAAAAGCAAAATTAGAAGCATTAATCGCTGAACAGTTAACACCCTTTGATTTACAACAAAAATTAGTGCTTGATGCTGAAGTTACGTTGCCCGATCTTACTAAAAAATTTATGGAAGACATTGGTCAACTCGAGCCGTTTGGTAATGCCAACACCAATCCTACTTTTTATGTTAAAAATGTTACGCAGGTACAAAAGCCGACACTCATGAAGGATGCGCATGTTAAATGTCATGTCTTTGCCGATGGTGTTATTAAACCAGTAGTATTTTTCAATCGTCCTGATTTATTTGAACTGTTTCTTGCACAAGAGCAGGAGCCGTTTTCTTTGGCCGCACAGGTTTCAGAAAATCATTGGTCTGGCCGGGTTAATATTGAATTAGTTGGTCTCGATGTTGCGGGGTTAAAATCAGTATGATTATTACTATTGATGGCCCCGTCGCTAGTGGCAAATCAACGATTGCGCGGAGCATAGCACAACGACTTGGTTATTATTATATTGCCTCTGGCGCTGTGTATAGGTCGCTGGCTTATCTTTTGATGCGTGAATGTGGCTACCGCCTAGAAACTATTGGTGCTGTAGCTCAATCTGATATTATTAATTTGTTAGATGCCAAGCGCCTACTGTATTGCTATGCTTCAGGCACGGGTGAGACATTAGTATTTGATGGGGAAGATATTACGCAGTATTTGTCTGCCAGTGATGTCGCCAACGCTGCATCAGTAATGAGTGCCAATCCTATAGTGCGCGATGCGGTGGTTTGTTTCTTACGCAATTTAGTAAAAAATGTCGACAGTATTACTGATGGTCGCGATTGCGGTTCTGTATTGTTTCCTGACGCTGAAATTAAATTTTTTTTGACAGCCTCGCTTGATGTTCGCGCATTACGTTGGCAAAAATTGCAGGCGGTCTTGGGCAATGTAGTGGATTTCGATGAAGCTAAAAAATTAGTGAGTGCGCGAGATAAGCGTGATAGTGAGCGTGCAGTGGCGCCGTTAGTCATTCCGGATGGCGCTCTTATTATTGATAGCTCAGCATTAAGTCAGGATCAAGTGATTGACCTGATTATAGATGTAGTTAAAAATAAAATTTCTTAATTTTTTGTACATAAAAAAAGCGAGGAAACTTTCGAAAGTTTCCTCGCTTTTGTATTTTTAAAGAATCTGTCTCTTATTTTTGTGAGTAAGATTCTTCAGCTATTTCTCTTGTAGTTGCTACTTTGCCAGTTTTAGCTGTTGGAGCTTTTTTTGAGGTAGCTTTTTTTGTTGTTGTCTTTTTTTCTTTGGTGCTCTTTGAGGTTGTTGTTTCTTTGGTGCAGCTATTGCAGCCTCTTTTTTTACATGCAGGTACCATAGCAAGCAATGAAACGCACAATAGGGTTAGTAGTCCTTTTTTCATCATTTCTCTCTCCTTAATAATGGTTATTAAATGACTTCACTAATCTATTCTTTCTTGTCTTTTACCATAGACAAGATGCGTGGTTCATTGCAAGAATTTCAATGTTTTCTTAAAAAGAATTTTGTTTAATTCTTTTTTTTCTTGGCAGGTTTAGCTTTTTTTTTCGTTGGTTTTTTATGCTGGTTATCATCAGTGGCTTTTGCAGCTTTAATGGTAGTTTTATCAAATGGATTTTTCACAAAGGCTGCTTTGAGTACTTCATCCATACTTGATACATACATCAATTGTAAGCCACCAATTTCAATTTCCTTGAGAATTTCTTGAACATCATCGTAATTTTCTTGCGGAACAATGACCGTTTTAAAATTATGTTGTTTAGCGGCAAGAATTTTTTCCTTCAAACCACCAACTGCCAGTACACGCCCTTGTAAGGTTATTTCACCCGTCATGGCAAAATCATTGCGTATTGGATTGTTAGTGAGTGCTGACACCAGTGCTGTGCACATGGTGATACCAGCCGACGGACCATCTTTAGGGGTTGCGCCTTCAGGAATGTGAATGTGTATATCTTTAGTTGTGTAGAAAGAGCTTTTTAATCCAATATCTGCAGCGCGTGATCTGATATAGCTTAATGCAGCATGAGCAGATTCTTGCATTACTTCACCCAGCTGGCCGGTTAAGGTAAGACCACCTTTTCCTGAAATAACCGTTGTTTCAATTTCAAGTACGTCGCCACCTATTTCAGTCCATGCAAGGCCGGTAGCAATACCAATTTTGTTTTGATTGGTCGACAAGCTTGTTTTCCTGAAGGTAGGATGTCCTAGCCATTCTTTTATTTTTGCATCGGTTATCGTGACGCTCTTAACTGATTTCTCTTTCAACAATACTTGAATAGATTTACGCATGAGTTTGGTGATAACTCGTTCAAGTTGGCGCACGCCGGCTTCTTTAGTGTAGTTGGCAACAACCGTACGGATGATGTCGCTGGTAATTTTGAATTTTTGTTTAGTAAGGCCATAGGTTTTTAAATTTTTAGGAATTAAAAACTTTTCAGCAATGTCTATTTTTTCATCTTCTGTATAGCCAGATAGATTGATAATTTCTAGGCGATCATATAATGCATACGGAATACCATCAATCATATTGGCAGTTGCAATGAACATAACTTTTGAAAGATCATATTCAACATCAAGAAAGTGGTCAACGAATGATTTGTTTTGTTCTGGGTCAAGCACTTCGAGCAACGCGGCTGAAGGGTCACCATGCATATCGCGTGACATTTTATCAATTTCATCAAGCAAAATGACAGGATTTACGGTGCCCGCTTTGCGCATTGCTTGCACAATTTTTCCGGGCATTGCGCCGATGTAGGTTCTACGATGACCGCGTATTTCTGCTTCGTCACGAATACCGCCAAGTGAAATGCGCACAAAGTTGCTGCCTAAGCTTTCAGCGATTGATTTTCCAAGTGATGTTTTGCCAACACCAGGAGGACCAACCAAACAAATGATGGGAGACTTATCAAGATTTTTTGAGAATTTTTTAGCTGCCAAAAATTCAATGATACGTTCTTTGGCTTTTTTAAGTCCCGCATGGCTTTCTTGGAGCATGGTTTCTGCTTCCGTAAGACCAATCGTGTCTTCGCTTATCTTTTTCCATGGAATTGAAATAATCCAGTCGATATAGTTACGACTTACGACTGCTTCGGAAGAAAGAGGCGGCATTTGTTCCAAACGCTTGAGTTCGCGTTCAACTTTTTCAAGAGCTTCTTTTGAAAGACTGAGTGTCTTGAGTTTTGACTTGATAGCTTCAAGCTCAGCTGATTGATCTTCGCGTCCCAGCTCTTTTTGAATTGCTTTGATTTGTTCGGTGAGATAATATTCGCGTTGGTTTTTTTCTACCTGCGTTTGAATGCGCC
Source organism: Candidatus Dependentiae bacterium (assembly GCA_026389015.1). Classification (NCBI taxonomy): domain Bacteria; species Candidatus Babelota bacterium. The sequence goes on from JAPLIR010000024.1 coordinate 10,361, forward strand.
CACGAATTCGATTTTCTGTTTGCAGAATTTCGATTTCATTTTTAAGCATAGCACACAAGGTAACCATACGTTTTTTCAAATCAGTGATTTCAAGTACTTTTTGGCGATCATCAAACGATAAATTGGTAATGTGAACAGCGATGGTGTCAGTGATATAGTCCATGTCGTGCACATTTTTTGCCACTATGGCTAGATCGGCTGGAGCCTTTTCATTGAGCTTGGCATAAGCGGCATATAGCGCTTGTAATTGGCGCCACGTTGCTTCAAGCGCAACGGTTTTGCTCATATTGGTTGTTGGTAGATCTTCGCACCAAGCGCCTAAAAAACCATCAGTGGGCTCTGTTTTGAGAATGCGTGCGCGGCTAATGCCTTCAGCAAGAATCTTGAGAGCATCATTAGGCATGCGCATAACTTGTAGTATGGTTGATTTGGTACCGTATTTGTAAACGTCTTGTTCGGTTGGGTTTTCAATAGCAGAATTATGCTGTGCAGTAATAAAAATAGTACGATCGTGCTTGAGTGCATATTCAACTGCTTGAATAGAAGATTGTCTGCCTACAATAATAGGGATGATGCTTTTGGGCAATATTACTACATTTTTAAGCGGCAAAAGAGGCAGAAAATTGTGTTCTTTTATTGTGGTCGGTTCTGTTTGATTATCGATTATCATATTATATATCCTAGGCCGTGTAAGCCAATAAAATGCTAGGTCATGAGATCCATTATATGGTTCTAGTATACCATTTTTTTACGAGAGTACCTATACAAGTTTATCACTGTTAGGGGTTAGGGAGACTGCCTGTTGCCCTTTGTATTATTGGACTGCGGCAGGGGTCGGCTTGCAGTTCAATGTGAATACTCTTATTATTTTTTACAAATGAGTAATCTTTTGCTAGGATTCTCTTTCTCTTTGTATTAAATTAAACATGAGCTCTAATTTCTAATGGAAGAGGCTTTTCGAGTGTTATCTTGTGTTTTAGTTTGGTTATTTGAATTATTCAAAAGGTTATTGTCCTTTGTGATGATTCTCGGAATTGGTCTATTGATAGAAAAAGCCTTCTAGAATAATCTTTTTAGAAGGCTTTTTCTGTTTTTTTTAGTACACTGGTCTATGAACTAAAGGTTTTTTTGATTGTTTTTACTAAAAGGTCGGGGAACGGATTTTATGAGTATGGGTCTTAAGAAAAAATTTGGCAGTCTTCGTGAGTTTGCAGTTTCTGCTTTCAAGAATATATTGGGTGCATTCTATGACATTGAAAAGCACGAACGGTTAAAAGTTGCGCTTCTCACGCTCACCTTCTTTTTGATTGTAGCTGCGTATACCGTTGCTAAAGAGTTGAAAGATTCCGTTTTCATGCATATCGTAGGCAAAAATTATGTGCCTATGGCCAAGTGGACCTTTATGCTTGTCCTCATTCCAGCAATTTTTGTTTACTCCAGGCTTGTTGATAAAATGAAGCGTTATCAACTGCTGAGCTTCCTGAGTTTCTCTTTCGGGATGGTTGGTCTTATCTTTGCATTTTTATTAGGACATCCAACTATCGGGTTGGCTAATACTGTTGCGAGTCCCGACAGATTGTTTGGTTGGTTTTTCTATTTCTTCATCGAAGGATATTCTCCGTTTGTGGTCAGTGTATTTTGGGCCTTTGCAAACTCGATCAATTCTCCTGAATCAGCTAAAAAAAATTACGGTGCCATGGTATCTGGTTCTAAGCTGGGTGGCGTGACAAGTGCCGGACTAGCTTGGTATTTTTTATGCCAAGGTGGCAGCGATCTTGCCTGCGGTATCTCTGATTCTGATATTACTAAGCATCAACTGATTATAGGCTTAGCATCGTTGTGTTTGTTAGTGGTTCCGCTCATTGTTTGGGCATTGATTAGATATGTTCCGGCTCGCTATCTGCATGGTTATGAGGCGGTATATCAATTTGAAAAACAGCAAGACAAAGAAGGCAAGACAGAGACCGGCATGTTCTCTGGTATAACTATGTTTGCTAAATATCCTTATGTGCTTGGCATATTTGGTATGGTTTTCTTTTATGAGGTGATTTCTACCGTACTTGGGTTCATGCGTCTTGAAGTTGCCCAGGCAAATGCCAAGAGCCTGTCTGATGTTAGTGGTTTCTTATTAGAAATGTCATTTATGTACCACTTAGCGGGCGTATTTATTGCTCTATTTGGTACGAGTGCCTTACTCAAAAGACTTGGCGAACGTATTTGTTTGATTTTGATACCTATTATCAGCGGAATATTGCTGCTTTATTTGATGGCAAGCAATGCAAGTCCTTATGCTCTTATGGTTGCTTTTGTAGCCCTAAAAGCTTTAAATTATGCCTTTAGTTGGCCAGTCAGAGAAAGTCTTTATATTCCCACCGTTAAAGAGATTAAATTCAAATCAAAATCATGGATTGATGCCTTTGGTAGTAAGTTTGCCAAAAGCGCTGGTCAAGCGTTTAACGTTATGGCAGCAAGGCTCGGACCCGGATTATTTATGCCCGTGCATTCATTCTTTTTTGCCATTCTTGTTGGTGGTTGGTTTGGAACAGCATTGTTACTAGGCAGACGGTTTGATAGGGCGGTTGCCAACAATGAAGTCATAGGTGCTGAGGCGGTAGTTGAAATAGAGGCAGCATCTTAAGGGTTTTCATTGAAATTCCTTAGTATTATGCTAAAATTTGATTGATAGTTTTTATTAAAAACCTTGCTTTCTCGTTACATAAGGGTGGTCATTGGCGATATGCCAATCCCAGAGGAAGTAATAGTCATAACCCTTACAAGGATTATTCATGGCAGAAAAAAGAACAATTAATTTTCAAGATCTCGTTAAAGCCGGTGTTCACTTTGGTCACCAAACATCTCGTTGGTGCCCAAAAATGGCTCCTTATATTTGGGGCTACAAGAATAACGTTCATTTGATTGATGTTGCTAAAACAGCTAATCAATTAGAAAAAGCGGCTAAATTTCTTGAAAGTGTCGCAGCTGAAGGCAAATCAATTTTATGGGTTGGTACCAAGAAGTCTGCTCAAGGTGTTGTTACTTCAATGGCAACAAGCTTGAATATGCCTTTTGTAAATCACCGTTGGATTGGTGGTACTTTGAGTAACTATCCTCAAGTTAAAAAGTCAGTTACCAAATTGATGCACTTTGAAGATATTATTGCAAAATCAGACAAATATTCTCACTATACCAAAAAAGAATTTACCGTGTTTAAAAAACTGGTAGAACGTTTGGAAAAGAATATTGGTGGTATTAGAAATTTACATTGGCCGGTTGGCGCAATTGTATTAGTTGACGTAACCAAAGAACGTTCTGCTCTTAAAGAAGCAGCGCAAGTTGGTATTCCTGTCGTAGCAATTGTTGATACTAATGGCGATCCATCGTTGGTTAACTACGTTATTCCAGCAAACGATGATGCTCCACGCGCTATTAAAGTTATTATTGACTACTTAGGGCTTGCGGTACAACAAGGTAAAGATGCAGCTAAAGCACAAGGCAAAGAAAAGCCTGTTGTTGCAGAAGTTGTTACTCGACCAGCTATTGATGAAACTGTTGCATTAGTACTTGCTCAAGCTGATGAAGAAGAAGAAGATGCTAAGGCTAAGCGCAAAGCAGCAGAAGATCTAAAGAAAGCAAAAAAAGCTGTTTTAGCTGAGTAAGCAAAACGATTGAAATTTTTTGGAGAGATGTCTGAGTGGTCGAAAGAGCACGATTGGAAATCGTGTATGTCTCGAAAGGGGCATCGAGGGTTCGAATCCCTCTCTCTCCATACTTTGCTCTTTAAGGAGCTTCGTATGGCGCGGCCATCTTCTTAAGGGACTTTATCTATAAAGTTTGATAAAGCGAAGCGTGCTTGTTCTTCGCAGCTCGAAGTCCGGCGTAGCTAGCCAAGCCTGATGGCCTGGATTAGCGTAGAGGGATTAGCGAAGTAGAACAAGAAAAAAATGTCTTAATTTAATGTTAAGACAAAAAATGAAAATACAAATCTGGGGAAGTAAGTAAAGAATAAATGCATAATCTGTCAGGTCCGAAAGGAAGCAGCAGGGGTATTGATTTCTTGTAGTTACTTCCCCTTTTTCTACTGCGCCAGAAACTCCATGTGTTTGAAGTTGGGGATGAGTGGCGAGTAGAAACCCTTCGTAGCTAGCCAAGCCGGGAGGCATGGATTAGCGAAGTAGGGTGAGTGGCTTGCAAGCCGTTTCTTTTGGCGAAGCAAAATTTATGGTATAATTAATAGAGTAATGAAAGCGACGACGGTAGATACTTATTCCTGAATTATTGAATATAAATTATTATGAGCACTGTTCTTAATCTTGCGCGAAAATGGCGGTCAAAATCATTCGATCAAATGGTGGGACAAGCTTTGCCCATCAGAATGCTTAAAAACAGTCTCTATTTAGAAAGTTTTTTCCCGGTCTATCTCTTTTCAGGTCAGCGAGGATGTGGCAAAACAAGTATGGCTCGTATCTTTGCGTCGGCCGTCAATTGTGAGAAGTTGCCTGATTTTCAAAAAAATCCAAAAATTATTAAAGTCCCTTGTCTTGAGTGTGCTTCATGCATTGCGATGGCCAATGGCCAACATCCAGACTTTATCGAAATTGACGCCGCGTCCTATACCGGTGTTGATAACGTTCGTCAGATTGTTGACGCATCATCCTTTTTGCCGGTGATGGGTCGTAAGAAAATTTATCTTATTGATGAAGTTCACATGTTGAGTAAGGCGGCATTTAATGCTTTTCTGAAAGTCATGGAAGAACCAACGTCATCAGTGCTCTTTATTTTAGCGACGACTGATCCTCAAAAAATTCTTGATACGGTTAAGTCTCGTTGTTTCCATGTTTTTTTTACGCCAGTAGACGCACCAAGCTTGTCTAATCACTTGGCTGCAATATGCCAGGCTGAGAACATTAATTTTGATCAAGCTGGTTTGGATCTTATTGTAAAAACTACAGAAGGTTCGGCACGAGATGCGATTAACTTGTTAGAGCAGGTACGATTCTCAACGAGCAATGTAACCAAACAAGCTGTGCTTAATGTATTAGGTCATCTTGATGATGAGCGTTTAGTCGCTTTATTTAAGATTTTACTTTTTGGTGGTGTTGCTGAGCTCTTGCGTTACATGAAGGCTCAGAATGTTGCCAGCTACTCAGCTGAATTTGTATGGAACAAATTGAATGAACTTATTCGTGCTGCATTGTGGATTAAGCATGGCGTTGAGCCGCAGCATTTTATAGAACATCTTGATGTGCTTAAGAGAATGGTACAGAAATGTCCTGTTTCAAAATTGCACGAGCTTCTTGATGTTTTGTATGCACATGAAAATTCATTTTTAAAAACTACCGCGCAACATGGTTTACTCGAAATTATTTTACTGAAAATGTGTCAGAAGAATAACGTTGATGATAATTCTGGTTCTTCTACTCCTCAAAATGCTTCAGCTGCTGATGTTGGTGATGCGGCTCCTGTTGGTCACGATCTTCAGGATGAAGGTGAAGATGTCGAAGATGAGGATGAAGAGGAAGTTGAAGGGATGTCTGTTTTAAAGCCATGGCAGAACTTCTTGTATGATGTAGAAGCATTGCAAGATCCGTTACTTAACTCTGTGTTCAAACAGGGTATCTGTGTCCGTTTTAACGATACGTCTAAGATTCTTGAAGTTGCGTTTTCAAAAGAATTAATATTATTTAAAGATTGGTTGGATGGTGCTGCTCGTTTGTGGCAACCATTGTTGCAAAAATATTTTGGTGGCACAGCAACCTTGAAGCCTCTTTTTACGTTAGAAAATAAAACGACAGATATGCCACGAAAAGTGGCAACTCCGTTTATTAAGATTGAAGTCTCACGAGAGTCTTTTGTAAAAAAGAATGTAAGTGAGCAACCAGTAAACAAAGAACAATCCTATAAAAAAAATTATGTTGCACCGTTTAATTCTGGAAAAAAATATGGCGCTCCATCTGAGCAGCTTAATCCACGCATTGATGTTTCAGATGCTACAGTATGGAAAAAAGCGACCATGATTTTACAATACTTTCCAGGTACCGTGCGAGAATTTAAAGAAAGCGCCCATGAGCAAAAATCCTAGTGTTATAATTGTTGGCCGTATGAATGTTGGTAAATCAACATTGTTTAATCGGTTATCTGAAAATGTTAAAAGTATTACGCTTGATTATGAAGGTGTAACGCGCGATTTTATTAAAGATACCGTCTCTTGGCAGGGGCGATTTTTTGATTTAATCGATACGGGCGGCATTAGTTTGCGTAAATCAATGGACCCTATCGCGGAAAAATCTCGCCAAGGCGTACTCGACCTTATTCAAACGGTAGACGCTGTATTATTTGTTTGTGATGCTGTTGCGGGTCTTACGTCAGAAGATCGCGAAATAGGAAAATTATTACACAAGTCTGGTAAAAAAACGATTCTTGTCGTTAATAAAATGGATAGCAAAATTTCTGCTGAAAATATCGATGAATTCCGTCAGCTTGGTTTTGAAACGATACTAGAAATCTCGGCTGAGCATTCGCGAGGTATTGGCGATATTCTTGATTTGGTCAGTAACATGTGGCCTGCTAAAGAAAGAGCTCTGCCAGAAGAAAAAACTGGATGCAACGTCGTATTGCTTGGCAAGCCCAATGTAGGTAAATCTTCATTAATGAATTTATTGCTCAACAAAGAGCGTTCAATTGTATCTGAAATTGCTGGTACAACGCGAGAAGCGTTTAGCGAAACGATATCTTTTTATCAAGAAGACATCCAGGTTACCGATACACCTGGTATTCGTAGAAAGCATTCAGTGACGGAAGACTTAGAATCATTGATGGTCAAGAGCTCGTTTCGTGCTTTGCAGGAGACGGATATAGTATTACTACTCATTGATGCTTCCGAAAGCAAACTTGCCGACCAAGAACTTAAGCTTGCCTTTTATGCGTTCACTGAAAAACATAAAGGGTTGATCTTATTGTTTAACAAACAAGATTTGGCAACTGAAGATTCAAAAGAATTTATGGCATCAAGTATTGATGAATATAAGTATTTGATCAAAAAAGTACCGCAGTTAAACATCTCATGTTTGACGGGTAAAAATGTTGGCCGTGTATTGCCACTTGTCAAAGAAGTTTGTGAGCGCTACAACCAGTGGATTACTGAAGAAGATCTTACTATTTTGTTTAAAGCGGCTATAGAAAGAAAACCTCTTTATCACAAAAAATCTATTTTGATTGTCTATGGTGCTAAGCAAATTAAAAAGGGGCCGGTCACTATTCTATTAATTGTGAACGAATCTGATTGGTTTGGACCAAGTCAATTGATGTTCTTCGAGAATCTTATGCGTGCGAACTATAACTTAGTTGGTGTTCCTGTTCGATTTGTTCTGCGTAAAAGCTGGCGCGCTCGCTAGTTTTTTATGTAAACATTAGGTATGGGTTGCGTTTTAACTTTCCTTTAGTATAGACTTTTTCTACGTTAAGTAGTGAGTTTAACCTAAGGGGAGTTATCAAATGAACGTCAAATTTACCTTTCGGCATATGGAAAAATCAGCTGGCATGGAGCAATACGCTCAGGATCAATTGGCAAAAGTAGAACGCTTTCTAGAGAACGAAGCTTCTCCTGTTACCATAGAGTTCATTTTTGAGCCATCTAAGGTTCGTGAGCATCATAAGGTTACTTTGCATGTTCAGTCACCGAATTACAAGTTAGTATCAGAATACGAACACCAAGGGGATGATTTTTATCAAACCTTAGACCGTGTTGTTGATACGATGTATCGTCAGCTTCGTGAAGCAAAAGAAAGAAGAGTGAGCGATCGTAATCATCCTAAAGATTCAATTAAGAAGTTTGAGTAATGTATGCATATAGTACGTTTGATATGCTTGTGCATAGAGTACTATAGAGCCTGCAACTAAAAATATGCCGATGGTGTTCAAAAGAGAATGCCATCGGTATTTTTTTTTGAACTGTCCAAGGTAGATACACACTATGCCGCTCAGAGTGCATGAGCCAGCAAGTATCCATAACGTTATATGTGGCGGGAGAAATATGTTTAGAAAATATCCCACAATGCCCATAATACCTATGCCAAGGGCGTAAAACCATGGCATCCAATAGATAGTATATCCTATACCTATGAGAGCAAGGGCAAGCGCTATGATTTTAACCCACCATATTTGCACAATGGTGAGCGCGGCGTTGATGTATTGTGTTAATGGATCGAGGGGCTGTACGGACACTCTGGTCTTGGGCAATTGCATGTCATTGCCTTCTGATGGCACATCAACATGTTGGGCAAGAGCAAACGTTGTTGTTTCTTGAGCTGATTGTTGAAATAATGAACACAGCGCCGTTTGTATATGCTTGCTTGAATGTTGGTAGTAGCTGACATGAAGTTGGGCATCATTGAGGTTTATATTCTCTGTTTTTGCAGTAACGGTTATTGAAAAGCTTTGTATATATACTTTTTTTGTTTCTTTAAAGGCAGTGTCGTAATACGCTTGTGCTTCACTATTACTGCGCCATTCAGATAGGGTAATTGCAGGATGGTCAGCAGTAATAGTTAGATATTCTTTATAAACGAAATCGCCCGGTTCTAGCGTAAACGTAATGGTAATGTGTTGTTCATTATTGTGTATTGGTGTTATGTTGAGCTGAACATGTGCATTAAGTTTGGGAAGTATGCAGAGTACGTTTATGATCAGTAGAAAGTAGATAGTGTTATTTGGGTGAGCCATAGCAACGTATCCCTTTTTTTATTGCATTTCCCTTAATTATCTTTAAAATAATTATACTTCTTTTATTTTAATTTCGTAATGAAATTTTTTGGGGCTATAGCTCAGTTGGTAGAGCGCATGGATGGCATTCATGAGGTCACCGGTTCGACCCCGGTTAGCTCCATACTTCGCTTATCCGGGCCTTCCGGATCGGCAAGCTTCGTATGGCGCGGCCATTTTCTTAAAGGAAGACAATCATTAAAAAACGACTGCGTCCGGCGAAGCCAAAGGCGAAGACGGAAGTGATTTTGCGAAGCAAAATAGTATCGAACCACGTATGGCAAGCCATCTTTTTAAAGGACTCCGTATTATTAATAAAAAAATATTGGTAGAACTGAGCGAAGTATGCCCGACGTAGTTTGCCGAGCCTGATGGCCCGGATAAACGTAGCCTGGGCTGGCGGCACATTGTAAAAAGCTTTCTTCCCTCGTGCTTGGCCAGTTTTTTCAAGGAATCAAGATCATATATTACAAAGAGTTTCTATCCACCGCTCGCCCTGAGTTTTTTTTGAAATGCGTAGCATGAAAAAAAAGTATCGAATGGGTCGGTGGACAAGTGATTTGCAATGGTAAGTTTTTTAGGTTTAACTCTTATCGTTTGGATTCAAACGCCCGCACCGTGTGGCGTACCAATCTTTCTTAAATTTTAGCTTTTGAAGATGATTCTCTTGCTTCATCCTCAGCGGCAGTAGAATCTTTTTCATTCTTACGTTTTGCCCCTGCATGTTGTCCAGCGGCCTGTAAGTCTTTTCTCCATGAATCATCAGTTAATAAATCACCAATATCTTTAATAGGTAATTCATCAGTTTTGTTATCTTTTCGAATTTCAAGTGCTGCTTTTATTAGAGTGTATGCTGATGCTGCTTTGACATGTTCACGAACATGTTGGGGCGGCCATTTCGTATGTGTTTCAAGTAAAATATTTGGTAATGTATGAACACTGTCGCGCGTACTGTTATAATTATCATGAATGAGAATATTAGTTAAAAGTACCACGTCATTGATTCGAGTTGATTCAAGTGCGCAAGCTATGGAGCAAGATACGTTGTTGTTTTCAATGAGAGCTTGTTCTGTGACAGCTATTGCTCCAGCAAGCATATTAATCATGGGCATGCAAGTGTTTGCTGGGATTATTTTTTTTGTTGGTCGATGTACAACCATTGTTTCCTGACGGCCGGATATGCCACTACCTGCAACAAATTGAAGAGGAGATAAGCCTAATATGCCAGGGATTGAATTTTCTCTTATTATTTCTCCAATGCGCATTTGTAAGAAGCAGTGTCTTGCATGTTTTGACTGTTGCATGAGGCTGGATAAGAATTTATCGACTTCATTTTGACGGTAAAAATCTTCTTTTTCGCTTCCAGCTTGAACGTTATCAGATTCATTTTTATGTTCCTCATCTTTTCCCATGCAGCCAAGGGGGGCATGTGCAAGTGCCAATAATAGTAACATCTTTTTCATAGTCGTATCCTTCTATAAATATCTCATTAATATCGTACATGCATTATGGTAGATCTTTTTGAATTTTCAGTCTATTGATTCATTCAGCATACTCGTTGCAATTAATAGTGCTATAATGGTACATAAATAAGAAACGTCTTAACAAAAAAGTGGTATGTATGAAAAGTATAAAAATCTCTTCTCAACATCAGCAAGCGCTCCAAGAAGTGTTGATAAAATACTATCCTGTACGCGATATTATTACTCAGATTGATCAACAAGGTGGACGAGTATTCCTGGTAGGTGGTGCCGTGCGCGACGTTTTGTTGGATCGTGTTATCAAGGATTTAGATATCGAAGTGCATGGTTTATTACTCTCGCAGCTTGAAGAAATTTTGCGTCACTACGGGCCGGTGAGTTTAGTAGGCAAATCATTTGGTGTATTGCGTTTGCATGTGCTTGATGTTGATTGGTCATTACCGCGTACTGACAGTAAGATTTACACAATAAAATTTTGCGTGCGCCCGATTCGGCACTGTTTGCTGAAGATCCCCTACGATTTTTCCGTGTTATGCAGTTTGTTGGTCGCTTTGAAATGGTGCCCGATGTTGCATTGAACGAGCTATGTAAAACAATGGATATAAGCGGCGTATCGCGTGAGCGCATTGAAGTTGAGTTTGAAAAATTATTTTTAAAATCAAAGCGACCATCATTAGGCATTCGTTGGTTGCACAGCATTGGTCGTCTTCATGAAGTGTTGCCAGAAGTTGCTGCATTAGTTGGCGTGCCGCAAGAACCTGATTGGCATCCAGAAGGCGATGTGTTTGAACACACGATGCAAGCGGTCGATGCAGCAGCAGAAACAGAGTGCGACGCGGCAAAAAAACTTATTATAATCTATGCGGCTTTGTGTCACGATCTTGGCAAGGCAACTACCACAAAGCTTATTGATGGAAGATTGCGAAGCTTTGGTCATGCCGATGTTGGCACAGAATTGGCAAGAACAATGTTGCATCGCATTACGCATAACGTTGCATTGATTGATTCTGTTTGTTTATTGGTGAAGTATCATTTGTTGCCCGGTGAATTTATTGCCAGCGACGCATCACGTGCTGCGTATAAGCGCTTGGCACGTAAATTGGCACCAGATCTCAACTTGCAGATGCTTGCTGATGTTGCACGAGCCGACAAACGTGGGCGTAATCCTTATGGGCCGGAGCCGTTAATGGCTCCAGTCGAAGATATAGATAAGTTCTTAGAACGTGCGCAAGAAGCACAGGTTAAAGACCATAGCGAAGAGCCTGCATTACAAGGGCGTGATTTAATTGATCAAATCCAACCAGGTCCCGCAATGGGCGAATTATTAAAAAAGGCCTATGAGACTCAGATTGAAGAAGGCATTCAGGACAAGGAAGTTTTGAAAAAGCGCGTTCTTGAAAATTTATCGTAGAGTAATTTTTATTTTTAAAAAAAAGGAAGCCGTATGAAGTTGAGCAAAATACTTACTGTATTCATTATGATGCAGGTGTATGCCATTACTATTTTTGCTGCACAAAAATCAACGGTATCTACGGTGACTGATGCAGGGCAATTAGTTACCAAAAAATCTGAGCAAACTGTATTGAGTAAGAAGTTAGATGAACTTAAAACAGCAATCGACAAGAAGGATATGGAAGCTGTTGCAAAATTAGTACCTGAGGTTGAAAAGATTAAACAAGAAACTATCGTTGATAAGCGTGTTAAAGATGCTTTAGCTAAAACAAGGGCTGATCTTGTTTCTGCAGCTAAGAAACTATTACAAGATAACAAACATCAAAGGCCCGATAATCAACATAATGTTGCCATATGGTTAGATAAAAGTGAGTCAGGTAAAGGTCTGATGACCTACATTGTTGCCTTTGCATTCTGTGATGCTCGTTATCCCATGATTTTAAGCAATTTTTTATTACATTCATTTTTTACGTCTGAGATTGATGAGGTTAAAAGGGTGCAACAGGCTGTATTAGATAGTTTTAAGGAAAATGGATGGTCGGTATATAAAAATAAATCAGAAGATTTTTACCTGTTTATTCCTAAATCCTATTTGACTGATAAACAACTACAAGAAGATCCTAAAAAAAGTGGATTTAATATTAAGGATCTTATCAAAATATCTGATCCAATGGATTTTAAAAATATAAAAATTGGTTCGGATAGGACTGCGCCGATTAATCTTGATAATTTATTTGCATTGTTTATTCAAAGTAAAGATGAATCGGCAGGTATGTGGAATATCTATCTGGAGGGGCATGGAATATATTCAAGAAAGCTTGAAGCTGTAATTGATTCTGGAGAATTACCAACGCAATTTTCATCATTAAAAATTGCCGATTATGATGATGCATCAATAGCAGGGCTTAAGTTGCCTGCCTTTAGAAAGATGATACAATTTTTGGTGCATAACATTAATACCAATTTTTTGTACTATTTGACATGTCATGGTGGAGGTTATAATGCGTTATTACCATTTGCTTCTACTCTTGTTACTGAAAAGGGTAATATTTTAGGGCTGGGAATAGAAGAACCTGATTTTGTTATTGTTAATGGATCTATAGGAGAAGATTCGGTTATAACTTCGGTATCTAAGAAAAATATCGATCTATGTGTGGCGTGTTCTAAGGATAGGGACTGTTTAGACAAGAATTCTTACTCACTAGCGGGATTATTTAATGCACTCAATACATTTTCTTACACTATAGGTGTTAAGCCGACTATTTTCAAAGATGAGGAATTAATCCATATACTAACACCAATAACGATTAGGGGGAGCTTCCTTAGAGTTAGGGAAGATGTTTCGAATCTTCCTCAAGTTATGTTCCCCAAAAGCAAAATATTTCGTGCGGTGAATCTGAAGGGTGTCTACACCATTACTAATGCCTTAGCCGCAAGTCGAGCATTAGAAAAGAAGCCCATCGTTATTGGAAGCGAAAGAGTTCTTCTCTACGCGAGAAATCTTTATGAACTTACGGTTGAAGGCTTTTCTAACGCGAGTATTTTGTCGGTACTCCCCTATATTTCATTGCATAAAATTTCTACATTGAATATTGAAGAGCGCCGTTCTATTGATGAATTAGTAGGGCTGTTTTTTGGTATAATCTATAAATTTCCAAAGTATTTTTATATTGACATGGTTAATTTTCACAAAGATTCTATGAAAATTAATAATATGTTGATCAGGATGCAGGGATTTGAGGCACATGTTATTTATAGGACTGTTGATGATAAGGTGTATTATGACATCTATGGAGCAGATGAAGAAGTTAAATATGTCACGAAAAAATCGAGCAAATTATTGTCAAAAACGGAGCTTCAAGAAAGTAAAAACAAACAAAAAAGTGAGATAATAAAAGATCAGTTCATTTCAACTGTTATAGAATATTTTCAACATAACGAAGTTAAAAGATTTTTTAATTATGACACAATTTTTTCCAAGCTTCTATCGTCAGATGAGCTAGTTGTTGTTTCCCAATATGTAAATCCTATAGCTAATGTAGAGTTGTCTGAAATAGCATCTTGGGAAAATAGATTGCTTCAAGCTGCCTCATTTGATATTAAAGCGATAGAAACATTGTTAAATAGGCAAGATATTATAAAATCTGGTGCTAATCTTAACGCAGTGGATGAGTTGGGCAATACCGCACTTATCTTGTTAGCGCGACAGGATGAAAAGAAGAATACAATAATCATACCTTTGATCAAAAAAATGATTAAAATGGGCGCGGATGTAAATTTATCAAGTGAGGATAAGACTGCGCTTAAGGCAGCGGTTTTGCAAGATAACGCAGGTATAGTACAGGCATTAGTTGATGCTGGCGCTAAAGTTGATAGCTCTACATTCCTGTTAGCAATTCGCCGAGGTATTCAGACTATTGTTGAGATGTTGATTAAAGCTGGCGCGGATGTAAATGTCAAAGATAAAGATGGCAATTCGCCACTCGCAGTTGCTGTTTTATCTAACAATAAAGATATTGTTGAAATCCTGATCAGAGCAAAGGCAGATGTTAAAATTAATAATCGTAGGGGACAACCAGTTCTTAGCGATGCTGTTACACAAGGCGATAAAGATATTGTTGGCCTCCTACTAGGATCTGGTGCTGATGCAAATACCAAAAACAAAAACGGTCGTTCGGTGCTCATGCAAGCAGTAGAAAAAAATGATGCAACCCTTGTGAGCATGCTGATTAAGGCCGGAGCAGATGTCAACGCTAAGGATTTGCAAGGTAGAACAGCAGCTAATTTTGCCACAACTCCTGAAATTAAACAGCTATTAGAAAGTGCTTCAAAGTAATAGTTGCAGGGACGCGACTTGATTGATCAAATCGAGCCAGGTCCGGCCATGGGATTATTATTAAAAAAGGCGTATGAGATTCAGATTGAAGAAGGTATTCAGGATAAAGAAGTGCTGAAAAAGCGTGTTCTTGGATAGGAAGTCTTAAAGTAGACAAAAGGTATGCCTTGGTCAAATTGCCAGGGCGTACCTTTTTCATTTCCATTGCATGAGGTCATCATGAGCATCACGAGCATTAATGCATGATTTTATTTTCGTATGTTCTTTTAAAAAAGATACAGGGTGTGATACACTGTGCGTAGTTAAGCGTATAAAAAATTATAGATGCAAAGGATAGTATATGATAATGGGAAATGCGATTTGGCAGTTGATAGCACAATCAGATGCCGTGAGTAAGTTTGTATTGTTAGTGTTGTTAGGTATGTCTATTGCGTGTTGGACAGTGTTTTTGTACAAGCTTGTGTTGTTACGTTTGAAAAAACGACACATGGACAAAGCGCTTGATCTTATAAAAGCAATGCGGACGCTTGATGATATGCTGGTGGTGGCAACTCAGTTGCATAACACCATGCCTGGCTATTTTCTCTCAAAAAATTTAAGCTTTTTAAAATCAATGATAGAGCTGAATAAAGAACGTGGCAGAACTGAATTGAGCCAGCAGGATTTTGAATTATTCCAACAACATATGTATCAAACGGTTGATGATATGGTCTACAGCGATGAAGCTTATGTGCCACTTCTTTCAACCTGTGCAGCAGTTTCTCCTTTGTTAGGATTGTTTGGTACGGTTTGGGGCTTAGTTCACTCGTTCGTTCGTATTAGTGAAAAACAATCTGCTGACATTGCAACCGTAGCTCCTGGTATTGCAGAAGCATTGATCACCACCTTGGTTGGTTTAATCGTAGCAATTCCTGCATTAATCATGTTTAACTACATTCAAGTGCGCGTGCGTGAACTTGAACAACATTATAACGCATTAGCTGACAGAGTTGGTTTTACGATACAACGTTTATTGCTCAAATAGGAGGGGCTGATGGCTTTTATACGTAGAAAAAGAAAAACACCTTCGGCATTACACGATATTCCGTTAACACCGCTTATCGATACCGCATTGACGTTGCTTATCATTTTTATGGTGACGACTCCCATGATGCAAAATGCGATTAAAGTGACGTTGCCCGACGGTCAAGCCAAGGAAGATGGCGGCGCTAAACAAGATTTAATTGTGTATATCGATAGCCATGAAAAATTATTTTTTAATGGCATGCCGGTAACTAAAGATAGTTTAGTAGGCGCTGTTAGACAAAAAATTGGCAACGATACGCAAAGTACGGTTTTTGTAAAAGCAGATCAATCGGTGCGCTATGGCCATGTTATACAAATTGTTGATCAGCTGAAAGTTGCGGGAGGCGTTCGCTATGTGGCTTTGGCTACAAAAAAAGTTGCCTAAAGTTCTTACGCTTTGGGCAAAATTATTTATTTTCACGACCGGCATACATGCTGGATTACTCTTTGTTATGTTGTTTATGTATAAGGGTGATTCGGCGCATTATGCGTTTTCTATTAATCAAGCGATTGATGCTGATGCGGTCGTAGTTTTTTTGCCGCTGCAAAAGAAAGTTTACAATGCACCACGTGGCAAAAAAGGTGGTAGAGGGAAATCTGCTTGTGCTGCGCAAGCAAAGCCTGTAGCAAAGCCGGCAGCGCCGGTTGAAAAAGCTGCAAAGGAAACAACAGTAGCTACGCCTGCAGAACCAAAAAAAGTAATTGCGCCGAAAAAAAGCAAAACAGAAACAGCACAAGATGCTACTAGTAAAAAAGACAAAGCAAAAAAAAATAAGCAGGAAAAAGTAAAAGTTCCAGAGAAAGTAAAAGAAAAACTTGTAGAAAAAGTTGTAGAGAAACCCGCAGAAAAAGTGGTAGAAAAATTACCAGAAGAAGAACTAAAAAAAGAAGAGCTCCAGCCACTTGTTGTGCCAGATATGGCAGCAACGGGTACGCAAGAATCATCGACAGAGGGCGATGGATCGCCTAACATTCGATATGTTGGGCAGGATGATTTAGATGCAATGTATATGCAAGATGCGGTGATTCAAGAAGTTGCACAGCATTGGCGACCTCCGGTTGGTATATCAAAAGATCGTGTATGTGTTACTACTATTACCATTGATTGGAATGGTAAAGTAAAAAAAATTAAGATTGATACACCATCGGGTGTTCCTATGTATGATATTTCAACGCGTTCGGCAGCTCTTGCTACGCAGTATCCAAAAAGCCTTTGGGGCAAAGAATGTACCATAACTTTTAAACAATAAATGAGATACCTATGAAAAAAACAACAAAGAGTTTATTAGGAAAGTCTTCGACAAAGCTCAGACAGGACGGCGAGAGAGATTTTCTTAAGCCGTCCTCCCTGAAGGCAGCGCTTTTGCGCGTACTTGAAGGGGCAAAAGTTTGGGTATTATTCGTTGGTATGGTTAGTGCTGTAGCGATGCCGATGAGCACTGCCCAAGAAACACAATCGCCAACGTTTGCAATAAGTGTTGCGCCAAAGGAACATGCAAAGCTCTCTTTGTTCTTGGGAGTCGTTGGTGCTATGACTCCAGCATTGCGCGACATGGTGGCGATAATAAAAAAAGATCTTGAATTTAGTGGTCAGTTTGCTGTTGCTGTGCATGAAATCAAAGCATTGCACACAAAGAATGAGATTACTAAACTGTTTGAGCAGGGATATTCTCTGGCCGTATTTTTAAATGATACACCGGCTCACGATGGTGTTGAATGGCGTGTGTACGACACAACGCAGGTTGTTATGCTCAAAGGGTCAAAGTATACCAAGCGTGGCACCGTGCCTCGTGGGTGGGCGCATAATGTATCCGATGTCTTATGGTCTGTGTTGACAGGCGACGAAGGATTTTTCTCCACCAAGCTTGCCTATTGTAAAGATATGCATCGTCCTAAAAAAAGGATGGTCAAATATATTTACGTTGCTGATTATGATGGCTCCCATGAGCAGGAGTTGGTTACGTTGCCAACGGTGAGCGTTGCGCCGCGTTGGAATAATGACGTTAAGTCCCCACTGCTGTTTTATTCAGAATATACTAATGCAAACGTACGTCTTGTGGGCGTTAGTATGAATAAAAAAAGAAAAATAGCTTCTAATTTTGATGGTATTAATATGTTGCCAGCATTTTCTAAAGACGGTAAGCATGTGGTCTATTGCGCATCGCATGGCGATGGTACTTGTCAATTGTATTACCACGACAAGGGTGCCTTTAGAAAAATAACCAAAAATAATGGCAACAACGTGTCACCAACGTTTTCTGCAGATGGCAAAAAGATATTCTTCTGTTCTGATTTCCAGACTGGCAAGCCACAGGTCTATTGTTACAATATAGAAACAGATAATCTTGACCGTTTAACGCATGGTGGCTATTGCGCTGCGCCAAGCTATTGCTCGCGTCATTGCAAGCTCGTGTATTCAAAAATTGTGGGTGGGACAATGCAGTTATTTTTATATGATACTAAGCATCAAGAGCATACCCAGTTGACCTTTGATAGTGGCAATAAAGAAGAATGCTCGTGGTCACCATGCGGCAACTTCTTATTGTTTTCTGTCGAGCAGGGAGAAAAAAGCCGCATTGCTATGTTGAATATTGTGACGAACGTGAGGCGTTATATTACCTCTGAAAAACAGGTGTGTAGCTATCCTGCATGGTCACCGACGTACGAAGAATTTCCTATTGTTGCTTAATAGCGTGTGCGTTTTTTACTATCGACAGGATAAGCCACTTTTATTATACTTAAAGGTAATAGTTGATAGCACTAATGATTTATTTCAAATGAACAGGTAGTATATTTTATGAAAATGAATAAAAATAAAAACACCCCGATGTTTCAGGGTGGTCCAAGAAACATTCTTATCCTAGCACTTCTTCTTTTGGGAGGCATGCTTCTTTTACACGAATTTACCGATTATGCACGTCAGATAAAAACTATTTCTTATGATACTTTTATTAAAGAAGTTGAACAGGATAAAGTTAAGGCAGTTCGCTTGACTGGGCTTGATGCAACCGGTGTCTTTAAGGACAACTCTCATTTTGAAGTAGTGGTTGGCAACAATCCAAAAAACTGGGATGTATTAAAAGAACATAATGTTGAAGTCTGGGTAACCAGTCCTGCTGGTCAGATGAGCATGTGGTATATTTTGCCTCTGCTTCTTTTATTAATGACCCTATGGGCTATTTGGTATTATATTCGTCAATCACGTGGTGGTTCTAATGGCGGTGGTGGCGGTGGCAACATCTTTAATATGGGTAAAAGCAAAGCTAAAATGTTTATGCCTTCGACTATTAAAGAAACCTTTAATTCGGTAGCCGGCAACCAAGAAGCAAAAGAAGAATTGCATGATGTGGTTGATTTCTTACGCAACCCAGAAAAATATAAACGACTTGGTGCTAAAATTACTCGCGGTGTCCTTTTGGTTGGTGAACCAGGTAACGGTAAAACCTTACTGGCAAAAGCTGTTGCGGGTGAGGCGAACTGCCCATTCTTTAGCATCAGCGGTTCTGATTTCATTGAAGTATTTGTGGGTGTTGGTGCTGCTCGTGTTCGCGATTTATTTGCTCAAGCGCGTAAGCATTCACCAAGCATTGTGTTTATTGATGAAATTGATGCAGTCGGTCGTCACCGTGGCACTGGTATGGGTGGCGGACATGATGAACGCGAGCAAACCCTTAACCAGTTATTGACAGAAATGGATGGTTTTCAAACGGTTGGTGGTGCGGTTATTGTTATGGCAGCAACCAATAGAGCTGATGTATTAGACAAAGCATTGCTTCGTCCAGGTCGTTTTGATAGACGGGTAGAAGTTCCGTATCCTGATTTGATGAGTCGTGAACAAATTTTAAGATTACACGCACAAGCAGTTAAGATTGATCCTTCAGTGGATTTGTCCAAGATTGCTCGTGGTACTCCAGGATTTACTGGTGCCGATTTAGCTAACCTTATTAATGAAGCGGCTATTAATGCATCGAAATTTAATCAAGACCTTATTACTATTAAAGATTTTGAAGAAGCGCGTGACAAGATGTTGCTTGGCAAGGAACGCAAAAGTGTGGTGTTGTCTGAAGACGATCGTCGCGAGACGGCATTCCACGAAGCTGGCCACGCATTGGTGCGTTTGTTATCGCCTAATTCTACTGATCCGTTACATAAGGTAACAATTATACCTCGCGGTGGCGCTCTTGGCGTAACTCATTATTTACCAGAAAGAGAAAAATATATTACGACTAAAGAAGAACTCTTGGCATCTATCGATGCAGCATTAGGTGGTTCGGCGGCAGAAGAGCTTGTCTTTGGCAAACGAACGACCGGTGCTTATTCAGATTTCAAAGCGGCGACTGATATTGCCCGTAAGATGGTATGCTTCTATGGCATGTCTGATTTGGGTCCGGTTGTATATGGTCAACAAAATAGTGATTATCCGTATTCGCAAGCGACTGCGGAGAAAATAGATGTGGAAGTTCAAAAAATATTGAGCGCTTCCCATGCAAAAGCCCTTGAAATGTTGAGATTGAATCGTGATAAATTAGACTTGTTGGCCACCACATTGGTTGAAAAAGAAACGCTTTTTGCGGGTGAAATTTATGAATTGCTCGGTATCGCACCGCGCACTGAGCATACATTCTCCTAATAAAAGGACGTTTTTATATGATTCATCAAGAACGTGATTTAGCATTAGAAGTAGCCCCGATCCTTAAAAAGGCCGGGGCTCTTGTCCTTTCATACTTCCACAAAAATCTGACTCGAACCGAGAAATTCGACCACGGTGCGAGCTCCGGGTTTGTCACTGAGGCAGATCTGGCCAGCGAGCAGTATCTTATTGAGCAGTTACGGGGTGTGATTCCTGAGGCGCATGTTTTTGCGGAAGAGTCGGGAAATGTTGGCGAAAAATCAGACTATTGTTGGGTTATCGATCCTTTGGACGGTACCACCAATTTTGCCCATGGCCTCCCCTATTTTTGCATATCAGTTGGGTTAACCTGTAAGGATAAGCCGGTCTTTGGTATGATTTATCAACCACTGACAGACGAACTTTTTTATGCAACGGTGGGAAAAGGGGCCTTTGTTAATGGCGTACGGTTGGCAACGTCTCAGGAAGCTTTGAATAAAAGTGTGATTGCCATTGGTTTGCCCTATGCAAAAAACACCGCTTACGCCCATTTGCTTGAAAAAGCTCCTTTTATTGCCCGCCAAGTTTATGCGATACGACATTTTGGGGCTGTGGCCTTAGACATAGCGTATGTGGCATCCGGGCGCCTAGAAGGGGTCGTTTTTGAGGATTTGGGATGGTGGGATGTCGCTGCAGGCATCGTTCTAGTGCATGAAGCGGGTGGATTCTCGAGTGATTTTGAGGGGATAGAGGTCGGGCCTGCCTATAGGTCGTTTTTGGCCGCTGGGAACCCAGAAGTATACAAAAAGTTGTTTTTATTACTAAAACCTTAGGTTTAATTTGAAAAAATCAGCTTTTCTAGTATACTTTTAGTAAACAAATTGTTGCTATTGGTGATTGAAAGGTTTTAGATACATGGCACGCATCTGCACAGTATGTGGCAAACGTCCACAGGTAGCTAATTCAGTAAGTAACGCAAATAACAGGGTTAAACATTGGGTTTATCCTAACGTACATTCCATGCGCTATACCACGGTGGGTTGCCCATCAGGTACCGTAGCACGCGGAAACGTATGTACTAAATGCGTAAAAGCTGGAAAAGTTCAAAAAGTTGTATAGTTGATAGATTAATACAAGAGGTTTACTATGCCTAATATTAAGTCGGCAAAAAAACGCGCTTTACAAGGTGAAGCACGTAGAAAGAAAAATTTGGCTCGTAAGTCTGCAGTGAAAACTGCGATTAAAAAAGTATTGACTGCTTTGAGCGCAAATGAAGAAATGTCAGTAACCAAAGAATTATTGCGTGCGGCAGAAGCTACTATAGCTCGCGCTAAATGCAAGGGTATACTGCACTGCAATACTGCAGCTCGTAACGTCAGCCGTTTGGCAAAGAACGTTGCAGCTAAAGAAAAAGCACAACAGGCCTAATCGGCTATTCTTATATGTATCCTGAAAAGGTGCATATCGGGTTAATTCAAAAATAAAAAAGCGATCGGAATAAAATCCGGTCGCTTTTTTTGGTTTAAACGTTCTTTTTTAATGTTAATTGTTGTGACGTAGTAACTTTACGCAGTCTGGGTGGTCCCACAGAGTTGCTATTCTGTGCGCCGTTTCGCCATTACTGTTTTGTGCGTTGCGATCTGCACCATGGTCCAGGAGTAATTGTATAGAGAGTGGATTGCCAGATCGTGCAGCCCAGATCAGTGCTGTATCTCTACCATTTTTTTGAATAGTAGTGTCCGATTTTTTTTCAAGAAGGAATGCGATACTTTTGTTTTTGTTAGCATGAATAGCAAACATAAGTGACGTTTTTCCATATCTGTTGTACGCATTAATGTCGGCTTGTTTTTCTAGGAGTATCCCAAGACATTCTGTGTCGCCACTAAATGCTGCATGCATGAGTGGCGTGCTATGGTAATCGTCGCGAGTATTAACATCGGCCTTGCGATTAATGAGATTGGAGGCTGCGGTGGTATCGCGCACGTTAACTGCTCGTATGAGTTCTTTATTAAGGGTTATTTGTTGGTGGTTGAGCATTGCAAAAAATGCGCTGGGCATAAAGCAGTGTGCCATGAAAATTGCTTTGGGGATGCTCTTGATCATATGTTGTTACTGCCCTTGGTTGGTCTGTCTTTAGTAGTGGTGAATTAAGTCTGCATCATAATCAGCCATATGGAATAATGGATTTTCTATTGGGCCTAATCCTGAATCTCTGCTCATGACATCAAGCAGAATCTGATGTTTTTTTGCTTGAACTTTGTTTGATTGCCCGTAAAGATAGCAATAGGTCATCCAGCTTGCAAGCCAGGCGGTTATTTTTGTGGTGAGTTCGTGACGGTTACCCGCTAGGTCTTTTGAATTAACAAGAGTGTTTCTGATCATAGGTTCAACGATAAAAGATAGTGCTATGCCTTTATTGCTCGTTATATCAGTTAAACCTTGGCCTAGTGTAGCGGTTAAGGTTCCTATAACCGCACCATGGAGCACGCCGAGGACAAAGCCCTTAAGGTTATTAGTGGGCTTTATTTCTTGAGTACTTTGCGTTGTTGGTTCAGTATTAATGATATCGGATGCTTGTATGGCACATGGAGCTGGTACTAATAAAGCGATGCTGAATGTGATAATGAGCAATTTTTTGTGATTATCC
Source organism: Candidatus Dependentiae bacterium (assembly GCA_026389015.1). Taxonomy (NCBI): domain Bacteria; species Candidatus Babelota bacterium. Next base: position 33,208 of record JAPLIR010000024.1, read on the forward strand.
ATAAAAAGTAATAGGCCTTATGGTTGTTGTGATAATTATTGATAAATTATACAAAGATATAGGGGGTGCCGTTAGGTGTTACAAATTGATATGTCTTTGTTACTTTAAGAGTTGCCCGAGATTGGTTTCTAAATATTGCGCATTTTTCTGGATAAAGGGCTGCATAGGTGAGCAAATAGCTAATCCAACTTGCACAGCGAGCATAGTATTGAACTTGCTTGGTATCTAAGTCGTTATCTTCAGCGATGTCTTGAGCAAGTTGACTTCTCATGCTTGGTTCAAGAAAATAAGAGATAATATTACCTGCAAAAGGTATCTCTAGCAGAAAGGTGGCAGCTGATAGCGTTCCCGATATTGTTCCTATGGCAGCACCATAGAGCATGTTTTTATAGCGGACTGCAGATTTTTTTTGTTGCAAGGGTGCTGAGCTTGTATTTTCATTGTCAGTGTGAATAGCCATTGAGCACGAAATCATGAGGGATAGGAGTATTAATGATCTAAAATTCATAAAAAATCTCTGATATATGGGGGTGATATTATACTATATATAAAGAGTATATCAGACGATGAGATTAAAAAAAGGGCTTATGTATAAGGGTTTTCTGATAAAATTAGCTTATAAGAGGCTCGGGTTCTTCGGCCTCTATTTTTCTAAAATCCATGAGTTTTTTATAATCAACCACAAAGTTTTTGGCAATTTCGGTGGCAGCGCGAGACGATCCAACGTTCTCTGCCATTACTACAATAGTAAGTGGGGGGTTGTTTTTATACTTTAAGTAAGCGACAAACCAGCCATGTTCCAAGTATTGGATGCCCAACTCCCGCTTGCTATAGGTGCTGATCTGTGCCGTACTGGTTTTTGCATAAATTTCAATATCTTTTACCCGACTGATTCGTATGCCGGTACCCTTGGTGACTACCGATTGCATAGATTGACGTAGAAAATCTAGGGTTGATTTTTTTATGGTGAGTGGTCGTTGTTGAATCGGCTCTTCCTGCAGAATGCGTGGTTTGACCAAATATTGGGTGAAAATACTGGAAATCATGCAGGCAACTTGAATAGGGGTCACTAATAAGAAACTTTGGCCAATTGCTGCCGAGAGTGTTTCGCCCGGCCACCAGCGTTCACCTTTGACGCGTTTTTTCCATGCCGAGGTTGGAATCAAACCATCGGTTTCAGGAAAACAAATATTAGTTTTCTCTCCCAAGCCAAAAATATGGGCGTATTCGGCTAGGGTATCGATGTCGATATGTCGTGCAATATCAAAGAAAAGAATGTTACATGATTGTGCGAGTGCTTGTTGTGGCGTAAGAGTACCGTGTCCATCACGACGCGAACAATAATAGCGTCGTTCGCAAAAGGTACTGTAGCCATGACAGGTGATGCTGGAGTCGGGTTTAAGATAGCCATTTTCAATTGCTGCGCAGGAAGTGACGAGTTTAAAGATCGATCCTGGCGGGTAGGATGAAGTGAATGCGCGATTTAAAAAAGGGTGTTTGTCTTGTAAGATGCTCCATTGCTCAGCATTGATGGGATTTAAAAATATGTTAGGATCAAAATTGGGACGCGAGACTAGTGCTACAATGGCACCATCGTTGGGATCCATGACAATAAAAGTACCTGCTTGTTGTTCGGGGAAGATTTGTTCGCAAATGTTTTGCATGTCGATATCAATGGTTGTTTCAATGTTTCGGCCACTCAGGGCTTCTTTAAGTTCAACTTCTGCTAGATTTCTACCAACAGAATTTATTTTTTTAATGGTTGTGCCATGTTCGCCCTTGAGCGTTTCTTCAAACATTTTTTCAAGGCCCATTTTTCCTTGTGGTTCAAGATTCATGGAACCAAGATAGCCTAGGATATGACAAGCAAAGGTTTTATGGGGGTAGAAACGTTTAAAGTGGGTTGCAATAGTAATGTTTTGATCGGCGGAAAATTGTTCTTGAAGTTGGCTTAATTGTTCAAAGGTTAAATCGGACGTGAGTAAGAGCTTGTGTTGCTTTTTTTCTGCCATCATAATTGTTTGTAAAATATTGATATCAGTTGTGAGTGGCTTGTCGATGATAGTAGCTATTTTTTCAAGTACCGTGCGCTGTAAGTCACTGAGAGTGGTATTACCAGTGCCGCGCCAATAAACGTTGGTCAGCGGTCGATTGGTAGCGAGTAATACGCCAGAACAATCGAGGATGTTGCCGCGTGGTGATTGTATTTTTTCAATACGGGTACAATTCTTTTCACTTTGTTCGAGTAATGCATCGCTCTGCTTAATTTGTAAATAATAAAGACGGATGCCAATGAGCATAAAACCAAGCATAATGCAAAAAGGCAAAAGGATAATTTTAGCATTGAGCGTATGAGATTGTTGTTGCATGGAGGATTAATCTTCTTTGTTAGGGAGCATACCACGTAATGGATGTTTAGTTTCGCACATTTTAGAAAGTTCTTCCAGTGAAACATGGGTATATTTTTCGGTGCTCGCTAAGGTCTTGTGGCCTAGGAGTTCTTGTACAACCCGTAAATCGGTTCCTTGATTGAGAAGATGGGTTGCAAATGAATGGCGAATCTTGTGGGGTGTAATTTTACGCTCAATGTGTAGGAATGACCGGAACATCTCAAACATTCTTTGAATTGAACGGCTGGTCAGAGGTTGGCTGCGATAGTTGAGAAACACATACTCATCAAGATTGTGTGGTGTTGGCCGTTCATGTTTAAGATATTGGTTCAACTTATCCTGTGCTTTTTGTCCAAAGAGCACCAGGCGTTCTCTGTTGCCTTTACCGCGAATGCGAATGGTCTTGTTCGGGGTGTCGATATCTTTAAAGCGTATGCCAATGAGTTCTGAGCATCGAATGCCGGTTGCATAAATGAATTCAAAAATTGTTTTATCGCGAATCGGATATTTTGTAGGCAGCTCATTATCTTGAATAGTATCGAGTAGGTGGAATATTTCATCGACACTTAAGTAGAGCGGTAATTTTTTATCAAGGCGTGGCCGTTTTAGCTTTAATGATAGAGTAATGCCGCAGGTGTGCAGAAATTTTTCGAATGATTTAAAGCAGGAGAATTTCCGTGCGATGGTATTCTTATCAATTTTTTTATAAAACAGGCTGACTAAAAATCGTTCGATGACTTGACGTACTTCCAAATGTTGTTGATCTTCCGCGCTTAATTCATGCCAGAATGTGATAAATTGGTTCAAGTCGCTCTCGTAGGCACGGTAGGTGTTATCAGCTAAGTTCTTTTCAACATGGAGATAGATTAAAAATTGCTCTTTTCTGTCTATAAACTCTGCTAGCGTCATTATAAGTTCCTTAACTATGCTAAATTATAATCCTTGCAGCGACGATTAACCGATGAGCGATTGACCCCAAGGAAGGCGGCAATTTGATTTTGATTTTTAAATTTGTTCCATAATAGACTCATGATTTTTGGATCGCGCAATGCATGCTTTCCTAAATTTGAGGCTTCAGTGAGTTCGGGGTCACTGATGGCATATGCAGGACTGAATTGCGTTTCGTTATAAATTTGGTTCTTTTTAGATTTCAAGATAAGCGCTTGATAAATTTTGTTTTTTAATTCGTGCAAGCTTGCCGGACGATTCATGAGTAATTTATTTTTTTCTTGTGGAGACAATTCGAGTAACGATTTAAAGGCTTGTGTTTTGAGGAGTTGCTCAGTAAATCCATGGATAAGGTCTAAAAATTCTTTTTCTGGAATGATACTCAGGGGTGGAAGTTCAACGGTTGTAGCGTGTAATATTTCGAACAATGACTTTGAAAAAGTATTATCGTGCACCATCATCTGGAGATTTTGTTGTGTTGAGCAGATAACGCGAACATTGCTGTTTATTTTTTGATCACTTTTTGTTACGCAATATTCACCAGTTTTCAGGTAGTCAGCGAGCATCTCCTGTGTTTCTAGATGCAAGAATTCAACGTTTTTGATATAGAGTGTTCCATTGTTATCTAACTTTTTAAACAATGGCTGAGCATTGCTGTTGCCAAATATAGGATTGACGCCGAATAATTTGATTGAGGTGTCGGTGTTTTTATCATAGGTGGCAAGGTTCAAGGTAAAAAGAATTTCCCTATTACTGGTTCGGTGCAGCAGTTCAACTGCTGGCAGCACGTCATCTTCGGGGAATTCAAGCAAGGTGGCCTTGGTGCTTAAAGCTACTTTAAGTAAATCAAATTTAAAGTGTAACAACAGTTCTTGATATCCAGGGACCATGTGATTAATGAGTTGTCCCGTTTGTGTTGTTTCTAAATAGAGTAAATAGTCCCACTTGCTAGGATCTTTGAGTTGAGTGATTTGCTTGGTGATAATGTCAGAAATTTCTGGATAATAGACGGTGATAATAACATTGCTGTGTTCTAGATTGGGTACACCGCAGAGCACTAGCTTATTGTCGTGTATGTCTCTGGTTATGATTGTTTGTGATGATTTGTACTCTTCGACTTGGCGTGCAATGAGCTTTAATGCTTGGGTGAGCGAGTGGCCTTCTTGCTTATTGATGTTGATTTGTATTAATTCTTTTGCCGTCTGATTGCCAAAAACAAAGCGTCTATTTTTATAAAAAATGATACCGATTTCTTTTTGCTTGGTGGGTCGCAAAAATGATCGGATACTTTCTTTATACAGATTGATTGTTTGGCGAGAGCTGGCCAGTTCTTCTCTGAGTTCTTTTGCTTCGTGGATGAGGGGTTCAATGTTTTGATGTTGTAACAAGTTGAGCGTATTGCTCAGATAGTTTGCAAACACTAACATTTGATCCCGTTCAATGTTGCTATAAAATTCTCTGATGCGTGTGTGTCGTTCAATAATAATATAAGCTGCTATTCTTTGTTTATCATAAATGGGTAAAAATACGTCAGCATTAATACCTTCTAAGAAATCAAGTACTTTTTTTTGATTGGGGTCTTCATTATAAAAATGAGTGAAATCAATTTCATCGTAAATGAGAATCTTTTGTTTATGAATGAAAAGGCATAGCTCTGAATCGTGGCCATTCATAAATTGTTCTACCGTATCTTCCAGCTTATGCAGGTCTTTAGCTCGGTGAAAATTGGGCGTTTGTGTATTATTGGCTCGAATACAGATCATTGTTTTACGTACGGGGATATGGAATGCTTCTTTAAAAAATGTTTGCACAATATGATCTAATTCTTGAGCGCTGTTTATTTTGCCGAGTTGTTCAAAAACATTCTTAAAGTCATCAATAAAATTAAAGGTGTGTTCAGATTGTACGTGGCTGTGGAAATTTAAAAATCGTAATCCCATAACCCGTTGCATGCAGTAATAGATGACATAAATGAGGAGTAGGGTGGAAACACTGACGGTTGTATAAACATATACCCCAAAAAATTTAAATAAAAAATGAGCGGCTTGTAAAAATTCGATTAATACATAGGGGAAGATTAAAAATTGAATAAAAGTACGGAGTTGTTTTTTTAGAATTTTAGGCACATTGGAAAAGCGCAATTTTTTGAACGTTACGTAAAGGCTCGGCATGAGAATAAGACTAAATAAATAATACACGAGATAACGCATGATAGAGATTTCTAGGGGGATACCTGCAACGAGTGTTTTTGCTTGGGCTCGTTCAAACTCGTCAATGAGGCTGTTGTCAAAAAAAGCGATATAAAAGAAATAAATACTAAAAATTGTTCCTATCAGGGTGAAGACTTTGTGTGAAGTACGGAGCTTGAAGTTTTTTTCGCTTAAACTTTCAATAAACAATGCGAGTGATTGATATTGAATAATGAGAAAGCCCCACGCAATGCGTATAAAAAAAGTTGGCAGAGCATAATTTGTATGTGGCGCCCACAATTCTCGTGTTAATTTTATAATCCAAGCAATATCACCAAACATTGATCCTATGAGGAAGCCCAGCAAAAAGAACCAAGATTTTTGAATATTGGTTGATCGAAGGCCTTGTGGAATAAGGATGCTCAAAAAATAAATTTTAACGGAGAACGCAAGGAGGATAGCCACCAATAAAAATATGGGGCTCGAGACGGTGCTGCTAATAACTTCTACTACATGTATCATAATGATTATTGATTTTAATGCGCTGAATAATTATACTACCACTCAGTATGTTATTAAAAAGATAACATGCTGACAATAATAATAACGTTTTAATTGCAAAGGACAAGCTATGTTCGGATGGCCACCACCAGCACCTGCTGTTTCATTATAATTTTTAAAGTTACGAGTGCCAGCTTTTGGACCGTAAATTTAAAATAATTTTTTTTGAGGCGAGAGAAGTGAAGCTGATAGAAATTTATGCCGGTGCAGTTAGAATAAATTATAATCTTTGCATCGGCGATTTATTGATGAACGATTCACGCCCAAAAATGTTGCCATTTTATTTTGATTTTTAAATTTGTTCCATAATAACGCCATTATTTTGGGGTCCCGCAGTGCGTGTTTACCCAGGCGTGCCGCTTGTATAATGTCCGGATCGCTTATTTCATACGCAGGATCAAACTGCGTCTCTTGATAGATTTCATTCTTTTTTGATTTCAAAATTAGTGTTTGTTGCACTTTCTCCTTTACTTCTTTGAGGCTTATAGGCCGCTGATGCGATATTTTTATTTGTTCTTGATTGGTTAATGCCAAAAGATTTTTGAAGGCATTATTTTTATGCAATGCTTGATCTGCAAAGCCTTGTGCTAAATTATGCAGTTCATGCTCGGGAATGGTGAGCAGTGACGGCATGGAGAGTGAAGTCTTTTTGAGTTCGTTAAACAAGTTTTTAGAAAATTTACCCTCTTGTGTCATCGATTGCAAATCTTGGTTGGTTGAGCAGACAATGCGGATATTGCTTGGAATTTTTTGATCACTCTTAAATACGCGATAAAAACCATAACGAATAAATTCGGCAAGATGCTCTTGTGTATCGAGCGAGAGGCATTGAATGTTTTTAATAAAGAGCGTCCCGACTTCATCGAGTTTTTTGAGTAATGGTTGTTGCGTGGCAGTTGATAAACCAAAGAGTGGGTTTATGCCAAACAGTTTTACTGCCGTATCAAAATTCTTTTCCGGACCTTCTAAATGGAGTATGTGGAGAGTTTCTCGCAAACTTATGTGATGCAAGAGCTCAACCGTTGGCAGCAAATCTTCTTCAGGCATGGAGAGCAAGGTCGCTTTTTTGCTTAATGCTGTCTTGAGTAAGTTTATTTTAAAGTTAAGGAGTTGTTCCCCTGATCCAGGAACCAGCTGATTGATGAGTTTTCCTGATTGAGTAGTCTCAAGATAGAGTAAATAATCCCATTTGCTTGGATCTTTAAGTAAATCTATTTGTTTAGTGATAATATCGGAAATTTCTGGATGATAGATGGTAATAATGACGTTGCTTTGTTCCAAGTTGGGAACACCGCAGAGCATTAATTTTTCCCCATCGCTATCGGTAATCATAGAAGATTGTGCTGTTTTGTAATCTTCCACTTGATGGGCGATTTGTTTAAGTGCTTTTGTTAGCGGATGGCCTTCTTGGGTATTAATGTTTATTTTAACCAGTTCTTTGGCGGGTTGATTGCCAAAAATAAAGCGTCTATTTTTATAAAAGATAATACCAATTTCTTTTTGTTTACTGTGTTTCAAAAATGAGCGAATACTTTCTTTATACTGGCCGACCTCAAGGTGCTTATTGTACAGCTCTTCCTTGAGCTCTTTTTCTTGGTGAATCAGAAGTTCTAAGTTTCTTGTTTGTAATAAGTGGATGATATTGCCCAAATAGCTGGTGAACACGAGCATCTCGTCTCGTTCGATGTTAGTATAGAATTCAGCGCGAGCATCTCGTTCGACAATAATGTAGGCAATCACTTTTTGTTGCTCATAGATGGGGATAACCACATCGGCATTAATGGTTTCCATAAATGCATGCATGGTGGTGATAGTTTGATTCTTTTCATAAAATTGACTGAAGGCGATTTCATCGCGAATCAGGATTTTGTTATGAGCAATAAAGGCACTAATTTCATCGTCATGAGCGTTAAAGATGTGTTCTGCATGGAGCTCAATATGGCTGATTTCCTGTTTGGCCATGTTGGTATTTTTGTTGCTGTTTTCCATATTACGCATAAAAAGCAGCGTGCGACGTAGAGGAACGTGAAACCCATCTTTAAAGAATGTTTGGGTGATATGCCCCAACTCTTGAACGGTAGTTGCATGGCTGAGTTGTTCTAATATGTCTTTAAAGTTATTGATAAAGCTAAATTTTTGATGCGCTTGTATCTGTGGTTGAGTATTCAAAAAGCGTAAGCCAATGATTTTGCGTGCACAGTAGAAGATGGCGAAAGTTAATAAGAGACTTGATATGTTTGCTATTGCATGAGCTCGAGCAACAGACATTTCAGAGTTAAAAGGGAAAATTTGGATAAAGTCTAAAGCGAGGTGGGGAATAATCAGAACCTTAATAATGATTTTAAGTTGTTGCTTTAAAATTTTTGGTAAAGATGAATCACGTAATTTCATGAGGGTATAAAACAGCGTAGAAAGCATTAACAAGAACTTTGAGTAGAGTGTAAATGCTTGTTGTATGAACGGCTGAATTGCTACTCGATCGCTGATTTGAAAGCAATTGAAATTGTATATAGCCAATCCAATAAAGGATAAGCCAAACATGCTACTTATAAATATAAATAATTTTTGGCGAATATTGAATGGTTGTGTTTTATCAATAAGACTTTCTATGAATAATGCCAATGCCTGGTATTGCACGATAAGCGCAATCCATGCAACACGAACCCATAAAGTTCTAAGTCGGTAATCAAGTGTGGGAAAGATATTGAGTATTAATTTCATTATCCATGCTGAATCGGCAATAAGTGAGCTTGCTAGTACAAAGACTAATAAAAGCCAGGAACGCTTAATGGGTTCGGTGGGATTTTTTTTAAGAAGTGCAGCAAGAATACATGCCTTTAATACATACGCTGTAATCGTAGTTATGGAAAGAAAGAGGATGCTGGCAACAATTGATTCAATTATTGATAAAAGTGTGTAAAGCATAAATTATTGATCTTGTAATAACTCTATATTATACTATCGAATGTCATAAATATATTTACTAATTATAAAATTTTATTCACTAAGGGGCTCTATGAATAGATTGTATGCAATTTTAAGTAAACTCACCCATCCGAATGTTATGTTGGTCGTAATGTTAGTGCGCATTGTTCTTGATGGCCCTCCAGTAGATGCATAATTTTATATTAATCATCCTAGCACAAAAAAGCCTTTAAACAAAGCAATTTTGTGCCATTCCAGGAGATGAAAATTGAAGTTGCCGGACCCAGATTCTACCTTAAGAATCATGAAAATTATCCATATACTGCGCCAATCGACGCAAGCATATGTTCAGCCGGCATCAATTACCCTCGTCAAACAGTATGGCCGAGATCCGTTTTTGGTCTTGGCCAGTTGTCTTTTAAGTCTCAGAACCAAAGATACGGTCTCCCTCCCTGCTTCACAGCGCCTTTTTGAGTATGCTAAAACGCCTCAAGAGATGCTCAAAGTTCCCTTGGCCATCTTAGAAAAAGTTATTTACCCTGTTGGTTTTTATCGCCAAAAAGCTCGGACACTCCATCATATCAGTGCTGAGCTCCTGGCTAGGTTCAATGGCCAGGTGCCAGAAACGTTTCAAGAACTTATTTCACTCAAAGGTGTTGGGCCAAAAACGGCCAACCTTGTCCTAGCAGAGGGTTTTAATATCCCCGCCATTTGTGTCGACACTCATGTGCACAGAATCTCCAATCGATTAGGTATTGTAAAAACCAGCACGCCGGAAGAAACCGAGCGGGAACTTAAAAAAATCCTACCACAAGAATATTGGCGTGAATGGAGTAGTCTTATGGTCATGTGGGGTCAAAATATCTGTATGCCTGTTTCGCCTTTTTGTTCAAAGTGTCCTATAGTCGATCTATGCCCCAAGGTCGGGGTAAAAAAACGACGTTAATTAACCCCTCACACGGCTTTCAAGCAGTGGTTTAGGGGGGGCGGAAAAAGGGCTTTAGCCCATTCATCCTCAGTCTTGAAAAGACGTGGGGTTTTCTGGGGATAAAAAAAGGGCGGAATTTTTAGTTCCACCCTTTATAAAATCTTATTTTCTAGATTCGTATTATTTCTTTTTTGCCGGTGCCGGAGCATTTGCGACTGGCTTTGTCGCTATCGCTGGCGCGGCAGGGCAAAATGATGCGCCGAGTGTTGATTTTAAGGTAACGAAATCAGCTACTGAAACTGATTTTGTAGTTGTTGCCTTTTCAAGATCCGCGAGCGCTACACTTTTAGGGTTTGAGTTTGCTTTCCTGAGCACATCTACTTGTGCTGCTGGCCAGGTAAAGGTGATAACGCCAAGCTGCGCAGTTTCACCAGGCATTCCGGCCGCCGTTGCTTGTGCTTGGGTATTTAATCGAATGCTGCCTTGTGCGGCTACGGTTAAAGGATTGCTGGCCTGTTTGGTATCGGCTCGGTTGAGTGCTTGGATTTTAAAGTCAGAACCTTCGAGTCTAAGGTAGCAACGAAGTCCTTCTTTGACTGTTGTGCTCCAATGGTAGTTGCATTTGAGCTCTTGGTCTTGAGCTCCAGTAACCAGACCATCTTTTATACATAGTAATTTGTGTGCTTGGACAAATGTTGAGGTGTTGGCTAGAACTAACGCTAGAGTTATCGTTAGCAGTGTGTTTTTCTTCATAAAACTCTCCATTTTTTATTATTCATAAGTAATCAAAATATTGCAGTACTCTATCATTATCAATATTAATATTACTAATAGCAAATAAGACAAGTCAATAGAATTGATTGTTTGTTCATAGGGGGATGCATTGTATGGGGTTTTTACTGAGAAAACCGAAGATTATGGGGGCAATAGGGGGTAGGATTTTTATGTGCCCGCAAAAATCATGCTTATGGTGTAGAAATCATTTAAAAACCAAAAAAAAGCCCTATCTCATGCTGTATATTTGCATAAGGTAGGACTTTTTTTTAAATCGTGTTATTTTTCAGATCTTAGTTAAAAAGAGAGGTTTTGTGCACATAGAACGCAGTTTTTTGTATATGTTGTGTGCATAATGCAATGTTTTTTCCCATGCAATGGGCTAGCGCTACTATTGAATTGGTTATTAGTACGGGTTGTAGATGGACTAAAAGGCGTGCGTTGCGTAGAGGTCTTTGTCATTGCTGCTATTATTTGTGCTGTGTGCTGTTGTATATCATCTTTACTTGCTGTATTTGCGATTGCAGTTCTGAGCTCTTCTTGGCGTTTCTGGAAGGCTTGGTCTGAAGCTTCTAGGCGTTCTTGGAGCTCTTTTTTTAATTTTTCTGAGTCATCTTTTGTTGCGCATTGATCAAGTTTTTCATGAACTCTTTTGAGTTCTGTTTCTATTTTCGCTACGTCTTCTTTTGTTGCGCATTGTTTGATTTGAATATCTAAAGAAGCTATGTCACGTTGAATAGCTGCTTGAAGAGTATCAATTTTTTGGTTTGTTTCTTCAAATTGTTTTTTTGTCTGGTCTTGAGTTTTTTTGATTACTTTTTCTAATGTTTGGTTAGAGACAGGTAAAAATCCGTGTATTGCATTATAGCAAGCTTTAATCTGAGGACCGAACATATAATATATGCCGCCACCCACAATAGCTGCTCCCAAAACTACTCCTGCCGTTTTTCCCACGACATATTTAGTTGCACCGAGGGTACTATTTGCTACAAATTTTAAGCCCGCTGTTGCACCAGATGCTGTTGCCGATAAGGCTCCGGATGCTATGGTATAAAGAAAAGACGGCTCTTTTTGGGATTGGTTTTGTGATGATTTTGGTTGTTCGTTTGTGTACGATGGGACAGCAAAGCCTAAAGACAATGCTATAACAGCTGTACGTATCATTATATCCTTCATGAAAAACCTCCGTTTTATTCAGGACTAGATTAAACTCGTAACTATTGTTTTTTCGACATCATTTTTTGTGATGTTATTACTTATAGTACACCAAAAAACATCTTTGTCTAGTGAATAAGTAAATAAAATCAATATATATTCAATTTGATCATATTTTCATAAAAAGTCGGGGTGTTTTTATATCTATAGATATCGTGTGGATAGTCTTTTTATGGGTATTCTATGAAGAAAGCCCCTTCTTTATTTTAAGAAGAGGCTTTTTGTGTAGGATCTAAAAATATATGGTTAGCTATTAGCGGCCGCCGCTTTTTCAAGCAGTGCTTCTAAGCTAACGCCAAACTCCTGTTTTCCGTCAAAATAACGTAAAGTGACGGTATTTTGTTCGACTTCCTTTTTGCCAATCACGAGCATCCAGGGGACTTTGTCAAGCTGGGCTACCTTAATTTGGCCAGAAAGAGGGTCGGAGGAGGTGTCTAATTCGGTTCTAATGCCCTGTTTTTTGAGGGAGGCCAGAATAGTCTTGGCATATTCTTTTTGATCGTCAGTGATAGTGAGCACCTTAACCTGTAATGGTGCAAGCCAGAAGGGTAATAATCCCTTATAATGCTCAAGCAAAATAGCAAAAAAACGTTCCATAGAGCCATAAATGGCACGGTGAATCATAACAGGCCGTTCTTTATTGCCAGATGATGCAACATAGGTTAAATCAAAGTTTTCTGGTTGGAAGAAGTCGATTTGAATCGTACCGCACTGCCAGGTTCTTCCCATGGAGTCTTCGATGCCAAATTCAATTTTAGGGCCATAAAAAGCCCCTTCGCCTTCATAGATCTCATAGGTTAGACCAGCGCGCTCAAGAGCGCTTTTTAGTGCCTGAATAGCTGTATTCCAAAGATCTTCTGAGCCCATAGCATTGGCGGGGCGTGTGGACACACCAATATTAATTTTATTAAAGCCAAACTTTTTATAAATTTTATAGGTCATGTCGATAATATTGAGGACTTCTTGTTCGATTTGCTCAACGGTGCAATAAATGTGTGCATCATCTTGAGTAAACGAACGTACGCGCAGCATGCCGTGCAAAACGCCCGAAAGTTCGTGGCGGTGTACAAGCCCGAATTCAGAAAGACGCAATGGTAATTCGCGATAGGAATGTGGTCTGTCTTTATAAACTAAGATAGAGCCAGGACAGTTCATAGGTCTAATCGCGTAGCTTTTTTCGTCAATGTTACAAAAGTACATGTTGTCTTTGTAGTGAGCGTAGTGACCTGATCGGCGCCATAACTCATCGCTGAGCATGATAGGCGTAGAAATTTCTTGGTATTCAGCTTCGTCCAAAAGACCTTTGAGATATTTAATGAGTGCGTTAATAATGATTTTGCCTTTTGGATGGAAAAACGGAAACCCAACACCTTCTTCTTGGAAGGAAAAGAGATCCATTTGTTTGCCCAATTTGCGGTGATCATATTTTGCCGCTTCTTCACGATGTTTTTGATAGTCAGCTAATTCTTGAGCGGTAGCAAATGCGGTGCCCGAAATACGTTGTAATGCTTGTTTGCTTCTATCGGCACGCCAGTACGATCCAGATGTGCCAAGTAATTTGAAATTTTTGAGAAGGCCGGTGCTTGCCACGTGGTCACCTTTACACAGATCGTAAAAATCGCCTTGTTTTGCAAAGCCAACGGTGTCTCCTGGAATACCTTCAATGAGTTCTAACTTGAAAGGATTGTGGCTATAAATTTTACGCGCTTCTTCTTTTGAAATTTGCTCATGGGTGATCGGCATGTTTTGGTTTGCGAGTTCAAGCATGCGTGCTTCGATGATAGGCAAATCTTCTTCTTTAAAAGTATGTTCTGGTAAGAAGTCGTAAAAAAAACCTTCGTCAGTTGCAGGCCCAATGGTCAGTTGTGTTTTTGGGTAGAGCTCTACGATTGCCTGGGCCAAAAGGTGCGCAGTTGAGTGACGTAATGTTTTTAATGCAGCATTGTTATTTTTCATGATTTATTCCGCTTGTTTTTCGCTTTGATTTTCTCGCTCTTTAATACGTCAGTCAGTATAGCATTGATTGAATAAAAATACATAAACAGCATACGTATAGATTTTGGTTTGCTTCACGTGGTGACCTGTGCTACGCTGCAGACGTTGAGAGTCAGAAAGTGAGAGTAATCATTGCTAAATCAAGTAATTGAGAGGCTTGTCATGGCAGTAAGAAGCAAAAATCAAAATAAAAATCAAAATCTCTTTGTTCTAGATACTAACGTGCTCCTGCACGATCCAGAAGCAATCTTCTCTTTTGAGAATGCCATTGTCGGCATTCCCATTGTAGCTTTAGAAGAATTAGACAAATTTAAAAAAGAAGGCACTGACCGTGGACGCAATTGTCGGGAGGTAACCAGGCATTTGGATGCATTGCGAGAAAAAGGTTCATTGCGCGATGGTGTTACATTAGATAATGGCAGCATAGTGAAGGTTCTTTTTTTAGATAAAAAACCACTCAATACTTCATTAGATTTAGATATCAAAGACAATGAAATTGTCATGACGGCGGCCGTGCTTAAAGAGCAGGGCTATAATGTAAAATTTATTTCCAAAGATCTTAATGCGCGGGTTAAGGCAGATGTTCTTGGCATTCAAGCAGAAGATTATTTAAAAGAACATGTGACTGAAGAAGATTTTTATAAGGGCTGGCTTAAAATTCAAGTTCCCGCGGTGCAATTGAAGCAACAAGTTCCTCAAGATTTGACTGATCTGGTTAGAGATCATGCCCTTACCCTGAATGAATTCGTGTTGGTAGAAAGTCAGCATAATCCTTTTAATTATAGAGTGTTTCGTTATTTAGGCGGCACCCATTTTAAAGCAGTGAACGATCCTCAAATTCGCTGGCCGCTCAAGGCTCGTAACGCGCAACAACTTATGGCACTTGATTTATTGTTTGATGATTCCATTAAGCTTGCTTGTTTATTCGGGCCAGCTGGTACCGGCAAAACATTCTTGGCCTTGCTTGCAGGACTGTATAATGTATTAATTGAAGATGATTACTCAAAGCTTTTAATATCTCGGCCCGTTGTGCCACTGGGCAGAGATATTGGTTACTTGCCAGGTACCATGGAAGAAAAGTTGCATAGCTGGATGTTGCCCGTGTTTGATAATATGGAATTCATTATGCATTCGGTCAATATGGCAACACACTTTCAAGAACTAGGTAACGAGCAACATCAAGATAGAGATAAAGAGCGAGGCCATGACAGAGGTCACGATAGAGATAGGGACAGTAAATATCGTCACAAAAAAGGCAGACACCACGATAGACATAAAGAAAAGTCACATAAGGGTGGTGGCTTGATGTCTGTTCAAGACCTCGTTCACAAGGGTAAATTAAGTATGGAAGCTATCACTTACATGCGTGGGCGCTCGATTCCTTATCAATATATCATCATTGATGAAGTCCAAAACTTAACGCCTCACGAAGTTAAGACATTAATTACTCGTGTGGGCGAAGGTAGTAAGATCATCTTGGCGGGTGATCCGTATCAAATCGATTCGCCATACCTTGATTTTAGCAGTAATGGTTTGGTTATTGCCAGCGAACGGTTTAAGGGGCAGGGGATCTTTGGTTCCGTGTATCTGGAAAACAGTGAGCGTAGCGAATTGAGTAAGATTGCGGGCCAATTACTGTAAATTTCCATTCATCCTTCGACAAAGCTCAGGAAGGACGGAAAAATAAGAATTTACCCCGCCGACTTCCCTGAGCCTTGTCGAAGGGTTGTTGGCGCTTAGACCGATTTATTCCACGGATTACACGATAAGATTCTTTTGATGCTCTTCCACAATGCTTTGTGGAGGGGCATCTTTTTTAGGGTGCCAATAGTATATTCGCAACAACCAATGGGGTATTTGCATTCTGCATCACCTAATAATGGCCTGAGGCCGCGAATCATAAAGATGAGAATGTTATTAATCATGCGGGATCTTGTGTGGTAGCAGGGGTATTTTCGAACGCTTGAATAAGAAGCTGTTTAATGGCTTCAAAGGCGAGCTTTTTGCCTTCGGGTTTTATAATCACCACGCAATCATAGCCACGTTCTGCAAGCTTCAATTCGTAGTACAGTGCCTTTAATTGGCGTCTTATCTTATTGCGTTCTGGGGCATTGCCGATACGGCGGGGAGTGACAACCAAGATCCTACCTGTCCTTCGTCCTGTCCGCCGTAGCCTTGGCGAAGGAGGAAGCTCATTAGAGAGCGAAGTAGGACCTAGTGGGCTTAAAGTTTCGACATAGCTAGAAGCTGAATCTGATTGGCCAAGTAGAGCCTGGCCTTCGAAGCCTTGGCGAAGTAGGCTGGGCGCTAATAAAATATCCAAGCCTTTAGATCGTACGCAACGCTTTGCAGTAGAAAAAAGCTTGGATATTTCTTGTTGACTAAATTTAGAGAGGGAAGGTGTGCTTCCAGGCATTGCCTTACCTATCTTTCAGATGGGGATTAGTAAGCTTTAACGCCTAATCTCTTTCTACCCTTAGAACGGCGAGCATTCAGGATCTTTCTGCCATCGCGTGTTGCCATGCGTGCGCGGAAGCCGTGTTTTCTTGCTCTTTTCTTGAGACTTTTTCTAAATACCGTGACTGACATAGGATATCCTTAGTGTTACTTAATCTTTTTCATGAGCTCTTAAATAATAGTTCTATATATTCTACGTTTAAATTTGTTTTTTTTCAAATAAATATGCCATTTTTCCTTGATACAAGAGCTATAGTACGAGGTTTTTTTGTTTTTAGCCTGGAGAATATTGATTATTTGAAATAGGCGCAAGCGGAAGATTGCTCTTTGCTAAGTGCCGGGCTGGCTATTGACGCTAATTACTTTTTCTATAGACTATGTCGTTGAAATCATAAGGTAGAGCAAAGGTTCGCTTCATCCTATGGTGTTTGTGTTGAAGAATGTCTGTATTAACAATCCTATTTTATCAAAAAGGAATTCTATGAAGAATATGTTTAGCAAAGTGTTATTATTAGCACTTGTGGTTTCATCTGTTTCGTCATTTGCGGTCGACACTGTTTCTGTAGTACAAGAAGGAATTTTCAGAAGAGTTTTTAATGTACTTGCAGCGGGAACATCAGCTGTTGGTTCATCAGTAAGAAACACCGTTGGTTCAGTAAGATCTCACCTTACTTTGCAGTCAGCTCGAAATAATAAATACACGATTACTGCAGCAGTTGCAGCAGTTGCAGTAGCGGTTGGTCTTTATAAGAACCGTGAAGAAGTTAAGCGTTCAGTTAAAGAAAATAAAAATACCTATGCAGCAGTGCTTGCAACATTAGCAGCTGGCGCTGGCTTAGTATATAAATTTGGTATGCCATCATGTTTTGTATGCCCAGCAGCAAAATAAGCTTTTATTTGCTGAAATAATTTAAAAGGGACCTGGTAAAAAACTAGGTCCCTTTTTTTTGGTTTTTTGATTGAGTGGATTCACGTAAATCGGTTTCAAAAAAGGGTTATGGATGTATGAGTTATTAATATTTTGGAAAGAACGATGCATCTCTCGCTTTTAATAATAATCCGGTTTTGGAAAAAGATTCTGCATACCATCGGCCGAGTTTCCAATTTAATTCTTTTTGGTCTATCTCATACCCGTTTGTTTGATGATTTTTATGATGTTCTTGATGGTCGTTTTTTAATTCGTTTGCTTCTGGTTGTATTGGCGCAGCATAGTTGCTCGCTTGCGGTTGATAGTGTGAGACAACTGCTTGTAGTCCGCCAATCGTAACCACTATTGGTTTTGGTATAGGTATTAATCCGCCGATCGTAATTACTATTGGTTTTGGCATAGGTATTAATCCACCTAAGGTTATTCCCTTGTATTGATTTGATGGCGTGTGATTTTGATTCATAGCCAATGCATACTGTGTAACGCAGAGTATGGTCATAAGAGCTAAGCTATTTTTTAACATTTTTTTCATACGAGTTTCCTTGTTGTATTGATTGGTAATAATGAGTTAGTTTGGTTACTATGTTTAATGTTTTTTTTCGATCTCTTGGATATCATCATTCATATCGTAGAGTACCTCGTGTGCTCGTTCTATTTCTTCGGATAGTTTCATTTTCTTTGGAATTTTAAAGATTATTTGTGCCCATTTGCTACGAAGCTCCTTGAGTATATCCAGCGCCTCGGTCTTCTTTCCCTCTTCGTATTTATCCAAGGCTAATGTGTGAATAGATGCCACGTCCCCTAATTTTTGTAGGAGCGTATGGTTAGTAAAATGTTTGGTGGTGAGTAGGTGAAGATTTGCCAATCGTTGTCGGATGTCTTTTTCTAATTCTTTGGTTGTTGCCTCTTCATTTGGCGCTGAGGGTTGAACGCTGAATATTGTTTGTTTTCTTTGTTGATCTTGCTCTTTTTTGCAATAGTCTTTTTTTTCTTGAAGTTCTGGCTTTATTGGCGATGATGGCGCCGCTGTCAATCGTGTCATTGCGCTAACCGGTGATATCATGCAACGCAGCTCAGAATATGGTTCGTCTTGGCCTACCATAAAGCTAGAGGAACTAGAAGAAGAAGAAGAAGAAGAAGAAGAAGAAGAAGAAGAAGAAGAAGAAGAAGAAGATGATGCATTCGTTAGGAGGAGTTTTCTAGAGAGGTTTCTTCTAAGCGCAAAAAGGCTGTTGGGGATCTCGCAGTCTATATCGATAGTGAGTCCTTCTCCGTCGATGAGTAATTGATCTGGTACAGTATTGTTCGTGTGATCGCAGAGTTTATCTATGAGATCCCTGAGCTTCTCATTACTTTTTGATAGTTCATGGCTTGATTTTTCTAATGTATCGAGTTCTATTTCTAGTTTAATGGGATCTAATCTGTCCTGTATACTTCTTACTATCCCTAGTCGTTTTTTGTTTTTTTCTGCTAGAGGACAGCAGGTTTCTAGTAGGACAGTTATTTCACGTTCTAGCTTTTCTTTGACGTTGTGATATTCGTTGTATTGGTGTAAAAACTTTAAACATTCATTATTCTTGCCCAAATTTTTACCTAATTTTGCAATTCTGATTGCGTATTGTGTGTCCATTCGATGGTATTGGCTTTCTAATATCGCGCGTACGCAATCTGTATGATTGTGTTCTGCTGCAAGAATGAGCCCGGTTGCGTTATACTTATTAACAGTATTTACCAATGCTTTGTTTTTAATTAATAATTTGAGGCATGCAGCATGTCCATGATCTGCTGCTCGAATTACGGCTGTATTATTATCCACATTGGCATCTTCAAGATTGGCTTTTGCCCTAATTAATTCCTCTAGACATAGGGAGTGACCTTTGTCCGCACAACCTATTAGTGCGGTATCTTCCCATTCATTAGGCACATTAATAGATGCTTTCTTCTCAATTAAGAACTTTAAGCATTCGAGCTTGTTGTTGGTTGCAGCGTAGCTGAGGGCTGTCGTGCCATGTTGGTCGGTAGCATCAATATCGGCACCGCCATCTAAAGCGCTTTTTAGTTCTTTCAAATCGCCAAACGCTGCAGCTTTAATGAGCCGTAAATTTTCCTGGCTTGTCGCACCCACCTTGCCCGATTTTTGTTCGGGGTTCATAGCATGGATAGATATTCCATTGCCCAGTGCAGTGCATAGTGCAATAAATAGCGCGTATTGATTTTTCATAATAACCTCGTTCGGTAAAAATAGTGATAATGAAGTATGTTTATTGAGTTTGTTTCTTTTTCAATTGTTCTAAGTCTTCAATCATGTCCTGCAAAATTTCAAAAGCTCGTTCTTTTGGTGATTCTTTACCAACTTTAGATATTTTTGTTGTTGGAGATGGCATGGTACTGCAAACCTTGTGCCACTTATTGTAAAGTTTTCCAAGGAGAGCAATCGCATCATTCGTTTTGCCTTCTTCATTTTTATCGAGGGCATATTGATGAATGGACGATGCGGCTGCAATTCTTTCTAGGAGGGTGTTTTTATCTGTTTTATAAGGGGCCTGTATCAGAATTTGGAATTTTTCTTGTATTTCATCATCTATTTCTCGTGTTGTCCTTGGTAGCATTATTGTTGATGCATGGTGTTCTGTTTGTTCTATTTTTTGTTTGTTCTCTTGTATGGGCGTTGTTGAACTAGCTAGGGCTATTGTGATGCCTGCTTTGTGTAGTTGTGTCATAGGTTGACTCATACAAGATGTTGTTATTTCTGTTTTTGTAGAGGGTATAGTATATACGATTTGTTTTAGATAGTTTAATTTTTTTTCTGACTCTGTATGTATTTGTTGGCTAACACTGGTCATAGCGGTGGTTTTTATAATAAGAGAGTCGTCATTATGGAGTGGTAATTGTGCCAATGTTTGTTGAGAAATCTCTAAGAGCTCTTTTTGATAATGGTATATCTGTAGATTGCATTCAACAAGCTGTCTTTGTAAGGGTAGCAGTTTTTTTGCCAAATTTTTTGATACTTGTTCAGATTGTGTTGGTGTATTTAATGTAAGGCCTTGTATTACTTGTGAAAGGTCTTTTCGCTTAAGAAGTAATCGAGTGATATGTTTTTGTGGATTACCTAGTTTTTCAATGCGATGGTATGCGTCTTGAATTTGATGAGCGATAAGTAGGTCTTCTGTGCTTTCCTGATTGTTATCATTTTTATTATTTTTTCCCCGTTCACTTAAGAGAGATAGAGCTGCTCGTTGTATATTCTGTTCAGCTCTGTTAATAAAGAGTGCCTTTTTTAAATCAGCTTCGTTTTCTTCAGAATTTAGTGGATAAAGCCTATAGGGACGACTAAAGCATCCCGCATGCACTGATTGATACGCTAAGCATGTTAACACCAGTGATAAAAGTGTTGTTTGTTTTTTCATTGTAAACTCCATTGATTTCATTATTGTTTAACATTATTTTTAGGATTTTTCATTTAATGGCTTATTTTTAGTCATTAAAGTATAATAAACCCTATTTAGCATTAATTATACGCGAAAATCAATAATTATCAAATAGAAAAAATTGCACCTCCTGTGAATCTTATGATCACAGGAGGTGCAATACTGTATAAGAGGCGTATTATTTATTGAGGAGATGTTCTAGGTATCGTTCTGCATCAAGAGCTGCCATGCAGCCACTACCAGCAGACGTAATAGCTTGTTTATAGCGGTAATCTTCTGCGTCACCGGCAGCAAATACTCCCGGGACTGAAGTGTTGGTATTGTTGGTCACATTAATATACCCCCATTGATTGAGGTCTATTTGGCCCTGAAAGGGCGCAGTACCTGGTCTTCCACCTATGGCCAAAAAGGCACCATCGGCGTTCAGGGTTTGAATTTCACCTGTTTTCTGATTAGTAACCACGGCATGAGTTACGTGATCGCCATTACCTTTAAATTCAGTAACGGTGCTATTGTAGATAATCTTGATGTTAGGATTTTCCAAAACACGCTTTTGCATGGCTGCAGATGCAGTAAGTTTGTCATGGATATGTACGATAGTTATTTTTTGCGTGAATTTGGTCATGAATGAAGCATCTTCCATGGCTGTATCGCCACCACCTACGATGATAATTTCTTTATCTGGATAGAATGCACCATCGCACACCGCGCAGGTAGTTACACCTTTGCCCCAATATTCAGCTTCGCCAGGGCATCCTAATTTGTTAGGGATAGCGCCGGTAGCAATAATCACCGCATGGGCTTTTAGTTCTTTGTTGCGATGAGTCCAGAGGGTGAAGGGTTGGCTTGAAAAATCTACTTTAACCACTTCTTCAGCCAAGAATGAACTACCAAAATGTTTGGCATGCGCACGCATGTTCATCATTAAGGTTGGCCCAAGGATACTGATGTTTCCTGGCCAGTTTTCAATATGGGTAGTGCCCATTAATTGTCCGCCTGGAGACTTGCCTTCGAGAATCAAAGGTTTTAAATTTGCACGAGATGCGTAAACGCCAGCGGTAAGCCCAGCAGGACCAGAACCAATAATAATTAATGGGTGTATTGTATCGTTCATGGAGTAATTCTTTTCTTATTAAGGTAAGACATTTATTTTTTCATCAGATGATAAATTATATGATTTAATGTCTTTTCTCTCAAGTTAAATTGTTTTAATTCTTGTGTTGAGAGTGGGATTTCTTGTCCATGAACTTTTGTTTCCGGCGCATCAAAATACAAAAAGTCTTTCATGCGCGGACGATTGGTCAAATTGAGATACCCTTTTAAATCGCTATCAGAAACTTCCAGTTCTTCGTGATAGGCAAGTTGATTTAAAAATAATGTTTCGCGTAATTGCTTTTCAGCTAACTGACGAATACGTTCTTTAAAATCTTTTTGCATGCGGTAAACGTGATAATCAGAATTCTGTTTGATGCTGTCGAGTACAACTTCTTGTTGGCGTAATATTAAATAATTAGGAATGACAAAGCGATGTTTAGAGAGCAGTAATTTTAATGATTCTTCTGCCATTGAGCGACGCAGCGACAAATCATTACGATATGAAAACACTTCAATAAGTTTTTGATGCATTTCTTTGTTGGTTTTTAATCTAAAATGACGTTTGAAAGAGTCTAAGCAGAAAAAGTTATTTTTTAAAATATCGGTGATTTCTATTGAAAAGGTATAGTTGGTATCTATGAGATTGCTGAAATAATCTTGTAAGCTTTTACTGGTGGTAGTAAAGCAGCTGCCAATAGTTTTATTTAAGAATATGTCATGAAACGTATTGTCGATTTCTTCATCGCCTAATTTGAGCCACAAACTTGTGGTATGTGCATTGAATAGAGGTGTGTTGGTGTTATTGAGAAGATTGACTTTGAAATTAACCCAATCGCCAACCGCGAGTGTTGTAAGATCTGCGTTTTTTAAAAAGCCTTGTTCTTCTTTAACAAACATATCTACTTGTAGATCTAATTCTTTATAGTTTTTACGTTTGGGAGACTTGAATGGCAAATATTTCCATTCTTGGATGCCAATGGAATCGAACAGTGAAAGTTCAAATTTGAAACGTGCGGGTTGATTGAGCTCCACGGTTACCTCAATAAGACGCGGTTCTCCTGCAACGAGCAATTTTTTTGTGTGAATTTGTTCTAATAAAAAATCAACCACAAAAAATTTAAACAAAAATTCTTTAATATGTTCAATGAGGTTTACTTTAAAATTACTCGCAATGTATTCCAAAGGAACTTCGCCTTTATTGAATCCGAAAGCTTGGGTGTATGTTTTTTGTGATAATGAGGCTTCCAGATACAGCGTATTAATAATAGCCGCTGGAATAATAATACTGGCATGACCGATATGTTCATTTTCGTAACTGAGATCAAAAATCAGTGGTTGGATATTGAGCATGTTCAGACCAGAATCATGCTGTGAACCGTTTTGGGGATTGTTTTTGAGTGAATTCACTTCATCACCTTTCACTAGAATTGATTCCTTTTTGAATCAAACTACCGTGAAAGAAGAGAGCTTGTCAATTACTCTTTTTTTGTGTTTCTCGTGACTTACGTACTCGTCATTCAAAACATGAAGAGTGAACTGTAAAGATTTTTTATTTGCCAAGTTTGTGTGATCTGCTCGCGGAGCTCTGAGGGCATTTTTCTAGGGCTTGGTCCCCAGATTAGAGGTCTTTTTTTTTGAATTAATCTCATGGTACAGGCATGGAGGGGATCTTCGTAGTGCGACATTATCATAGAAACGCGATAATTGTTTTTTATTCAGATTGGCATTTATTTTTTTATAGTTAGAATGAACAATAGATGGTTATATTTTAATTGCATTTTAATAACCCCCCCATTGGAGGTTTTTATGAACAAAAAGAACCTATTTTTAACCCTATTGACAGGCACATTATTGTTGCCGGTTTTTATGCATACAATGAACCCACAAGAGGAAAATAAGGGAAAAAATGTCCCTAATCAGACGGTTCAGGTAATAAAGCCTTATCAGGCTCCTTTTGAAAATTCACGTAAGCAGTTTATCGATAAGCTGAAAGCTATGTCACGGGGTAAAGTTTCGGAAAAATACATTCAGGAGTTGGAAAAAGAAGAAAACAAATTGATGGAAGAATTTTTTAAGATAATGAAGTGTAATGCTTCAACATTCAATTGTTGGAAAATGATGTTTAATGACGAATTTTTAGATAACCAGCATGAAGAGGAATCTGTACTAAAGAAACAAACGACAGAAAATGATTTATCGACCTGGCGTGAGTGTATTTTATGGATTCAGTCAGCGATGAAAGAGTGCTTTATTGCTTCAGATAAAGTTACGATTAATGTAGTCGATGGTTCTGGTGGATCTCCTTTGTCAGCACAACAAAAACATATTACTATTTTTGATCGTGATATGAGGAATCATATGAGTGCGCCAGACCGTATTAAAGAAAGAGAAGCAATAATACAGCATACTATACGGCATGAAATTCAACATATTTTGCACGATGACGTATATATTGCGTGGGTTATGGACAACATGGAGCCTGAAAAAGGTCGCGAAAAAATGCATGATTTATTTGTAAAGAAATTTTCTAGATTTCAAGAAAAGCGAGCAGATATTTTAGCCGCTCTTATGCATACTGATTATGCAAAGGCAGGATTTGAGAATTTTGCATTGATTGTTCAGAAAAATCAAGCTAATTGGGTTGGGGCATTGAGTACTACGGAAAAAGAAAAGTACCTATCTGGCACATTAAAAATGCCGGTTGTACCAGAAAGTACCCATCCAAGTATGGAAAAACGCGCTGAATATTTACAACAATTGCATAAAGAAATGGTTGAAGAATTAAGTGTGAAAAAAACTGATAGCGTTGCGGTATGCCCGGCGCAGTTTATGGATCTTATTGCAGAGTATGCAGGTATGCATCTAGGTGGAGGAGCAGCGGCGGCAGGTGCAGGAGTTGCTCATAAAAAGATTTAAATTAAATATTGCAAACATGAAGAGTGAACTATAAAGATTTTTTTATTTGCCAAATACTGAGGTTGGCCTGCCAGTTTTAGCTTGCCGAGTTTAAAATAGTGATCTTTAAAAGATCACCAGACCCGGATAAGCGTCCTTCGATACGATTCTCTCAGAGAAGCACTTCCGTCGTCGCCTCTGGCTATGCCGGACACGTAGGATGAGTGATAAAGGGATTTTTATTTATTTATATACCAAATTATACTTTAACATAAAACATAATTTTAGTAGCAGTTTGTTAGATTTGAATTGTTGGGTATTTCGAATAAGCCCAGCCTGCGTTAAAACTTCGGCGGGCAACCTTCGCTTTGGCGATACATATTTAATGAGTAAAAGATTCATGCCGTGATGGCCGCGCCAACCGTAGCTCTGTAAGAGCGAAGGTTGGTGCGAGAGAAGGGACTCGAACCCCCACGTTCTTTCGAACGCTGGAACCTAAATCCAGTGCGTCTACCAGTTTCGCCACTCTCGCGCCGTATATTTTAAAGTTTCGTTATTTATCTTTGCTTGCCGATGTTTGTCTTGGCCGCGCCAACCGTAGCTCTGTAAGAAGCGAAGGTTGGTGGGCTGCGATGGAATCGAACCATCAACCCACAGATTAAGAGTCTGTTGCTCTACCAATTGAGCTAGCAGCCCAAATTTCTATATCAAAGATAAAAA
The DNA here is from genome assembly GCA_026389015.1 of Candidatus Dependentiae bacterium. Classification (NCBI taxonomy): domain Bacteria; species Candidatus Babelota bacterium. Next base: position 58,656 of record JAPLIR010000024.1, read on the forward strand.
TAGTTTAGCAAATAACATAAGAAAATAAAGCGTTATTTAAAAATAATATCAATTATTGTCTTGTTACCTAATAACCCTTCAAGTTCGCGCCTAAATCGGCGCTACCTTCAGGAAGGTCGGCAACGTTTTTGCCGACTTAAACGCTCTTAATATCTTTTTCTTTAGCTGCTGCTTTCTTCTCAGCTTGCTCAATATAGGTGTCAGTTACTTTTTGTAACACATCACCCAAGCGGCTGAAGAAGTTTTCTGAAATTTCTTTGTCTTTTTTTGCATCACGCAAAAGATTGTTAAAGTCTTTGCGAATGTTACGCACAGCAACTCTGCATTCTTCTAACTTTTTGCCTAAAACTTTTGCTAAATCATCGCGACGAGCGCTGCTGATTTCAGGTAGCTGTAAACGAATAACGGCACCGTCGTTAGCTGGCGATATACCAATATTAGAAGCTTTAAGTGCTTTTTCGATGTCACCAATAATAGCAGCATCCCAAGGTTGAATCACAATATTACGTGCATCAGGAGCGCTGAGTGCAGCAAGATTTTTGAGTGGCATAGGGTTTTGGCCATAGGTAGAGATTTGAATATCTTCGATAAGCGAAGTATGTGCTCTGCCGGTGCGAATTTTAGCTAGTTCACCATCGAAATGCTTGAGAGGTTTTTCCATCTCAAGTTTCATAGGAGTTTCAAAGCTTTTTATATCATTTTCTACTAATACTATATCTTTTATATTCATAGATGATTCCTACGGTTAATAGATGACACTACCAAAATCTTGGTTGTTTGTTGCTTGCAAAAGTGCATCGGGGGTAAAAATATTAAAAACTCTTATTGTCTGATTATGCTGTTGTGCAAGAGCAAAGGCGGTAGCATCCATAATGCCTAATCTTTTTTGCAGTGCATCGGCATACGAAACTTTTTTTAAAAGTTGTGCATGAGCAACGGTGCGTGGATTAGCATCATAAACACCATCGATGTTTGTTCCCTTCCAAATAGCTGCAGCGTTAATTTGTAGGCTGCGCAATACCGCATTAGTGTCGGTAGTAAAAAAAGGATTGCCTGTTCCACCGGTAAACACCAAGGTGTGATCTTTATGGAGCGCATTTTCAATGGTTTGTTGGGAAATTGGTGTGCCAACTTCTGGGCACGAAATCGCGCACAAAAGCGATGTTGGCATATCCTGTTGCTCGAGCAGATCTTTTAAAATCAAGCCGTTCATCATCGTGGCAAGCATGCCAACCTGATGGCCAACAGGAGCAGTCATTCCCAGAGCAGTACCTTGAATGTTGCCTCTAAAAAAATTGCCACCTCCAACGACTATACCAAATTGATGTGTTGCGCGTAATGTCTTTATTTGTTCAATAAGGGCATTAATGTTGGCAGCATCGAGTGATTTTTTATCAGAAGATAAAAATATTTCACCGGTTAATTTGAGTAAAATGCGTTGTTTAGTATGCATAAGCGGCTGCTTTTCCTTAGTTTTGGTTTAACTAGCGCTGATGTCGTAACGAGCAAAGCGTTTAATCTTAATGCTTTCGCCGGTCTTTGCCATAAGGTCTTTGAGAACGTCGTCAACAGTGAGTTGGTCGTTTTTAACAAAAGCTTGGTTTAGTAGGCAAATGTCAGAGTACATTTTTTGAACTTTGCCTTCAAGAATTTGGTTAATGATTTTTTCAGGCTTGCCAGAATCAGCTAATTGCTTGTGCAATATGTCCTTTTCGTGTTCCATGAATTTAGAATCAACTTGGTCTGGAGAAAGGAACAATGGCTTTAATGCAGCGATATGCATACAAACATCTTGAGCGAATTGTTTAATATCGGGAGTGTTTGCTACAAAGTCGGTTTCGCAATTGATTTCGATGAGAACACCAACGCGGCTTCCTGGGTGAATGTAAGCATGCACAAGGCCTTCAGCGGTTGCTTTGTCAGCGCGGTTAAGGGCAACTGCAGCACCTTTTTTACGTAAGAATACAACGGCTGCTTCAACATCGCCATTGCTTTCTTCTAATGCTTTTTTGCAGTCCATCATGCCGATGCCAGTTTTGTCTCGAAGTTGTTGAATAAGACTCATGTCAATTTTAGCCACAATGACTCCTGAATGTAGATAGGGGGTTATAATTCGTTATTTATTACCTTTAAGTGTGCCATATTTGGCGTTTTTTTCAATGCCTGCTTATTTATAGGAGCGGCATATTACATTTTTTCTGGTTGTGACACTTCCAATAATTTGAGCACGGTTGCCATAGTAGTTCTTACTAAGATTGTTAAAAATAGTCTACCGCGGCTTTGTTCTAAATGCTCAAGATCGATCACTCTGTTTTTAGCATAATAAGCATGGAAGTTCTGCGCTAGCTCAAGGATATAGTGGGTGAGCAAGTGCGTCTGATGGTTTGTGCTAATAGTCTCGAGCATGCTTTTGAGGGATGTTATTTTGAGCAGCAAAAGAGCTTCGTTGGTTCCCAAATACTTGGCGTCAGCCTCGGTAATGTTGGCAAGTTCGCTGATTTCTGCAGCTTTGGCAATAATGCTGCCGGTTCTCACGTAGGCATATTGCACATAATAGACCGGATTTTCTTCGGTTTTTTTAAGCGCAAGATCAATATCAAATTCCAATTGTGCATCAGCTTTTCTGTTAAGATAGAAAAATCTGGCAACGTCTGCGCCAACAACGGCGATGACATCTTCAAGGGTGACAATATTGCCTGCACGCTTTGACATGCGCACCACTTGGCCACTGGCTTTCATTTTCACCAGCTGATAGAGGATGACGTCCAGCGTTTGAGGCCCAAGGTCAAGGGCTTGTAGGAGGCCTTGTAATCGTGTGACATAGCTGTGGTGGTCGTGCCCCAGAACCATTAAGAGATGGTCTGCGCCACGATCGATTTTGTTTTTCATGTAGGCTATGTCGGCTGCAACATAGGTCATTTCGCCGTCAGATTTTTTCAGTACACGGTCTTTATCGTCGCCAAAGGTAGTCGAGCGGAACCAGAGTGCGCCATCTTGTTCGTACAGGTGGCCTTTTTCTCTCAAGTCTTCAATTGCGCGGTCGATAGCGCCACTTTCGTGCAAAGTTTTTTCCGAAAACCATACATCAAAGCTTATGCGATATTCTGCAAGAGTATGTTTGATCTGTTCAAGCATATGGTTTTTTGCATAGGTTTGGAAAAACTCATCAGATTCTTGTAATGCAGTGGTGCCTTTTTCGGCTAGGCATGTTTTTGCGAGCTCGAGCAAATATTCACCGTGGTAGGCTTCTTCTGGCAGGGTCGCTTCGAGTCCGGCTGCTTGTTGGCAACGGATTTTGAATGATTTTCCCAATTTGACTATTTGTGCGCCGGCGTCATTGATATAAAATTCGCGGATTGCTTTGTGACCGATGAAGTTGAGGACATTGCCAAGGGTACTGCCAATAATGCCGCCTCTGCCATGCCCAAAGTGTAAAGGGCCTGTTGGGTTGGCGCTGACAAATTCGAGATTAAAAACCTTTTTAGGAACGGATGGGTCGAGTTTAAAGAATGATTCTTGTTCCGTGAATATATTGTGTGCAAGGTCGGTAAACGCTTTTTGTGTTAAAAAAAAGTTAAGAAATCCAGGGCCAGCAATTTCAATTTTTTCAACAGCAGGGTGTTTGAATTCTTGGACGATTTGTTGAGCGATTTCGCGTGGTGATTTGCCAATTTTTTTAGCCAAGATCATAGCGGTATTGGCATTCAGGTGGCCGAAATCCTGTTTTTGTTCGTCGGTATTAATAGTGCAGGTTCCTTGTGCTAGAACTGCTTTTTCGACGTTGAAGGTGTTTGTTAAATAGGTGGTAAACGAGTGTTCAATTTGTTTGATTATATTCATGGTGATTGCCTTTAGAAAATTTTATAGCTTTTTTCTAAAATCTACCAAAGATTAGGAAGATTGTCATGGGCAATGCAAAACGCATTATTGTTTGTCGGTAATAATGCGTTTTGTGTTGGAGCAAAGTGATAAATTCCTATTAAAAGGCAAAGTGAAAACTTTCGCTAAAAATATTTGAATGAATATTGAGAAAGTTATAATCCAGTAACACTTGTCCTCGAAGCATTGTTACTGTTTCTGAGCATTTTGATGGAAGCGTTAAGCTTTCTATGAGAGGGGTGGCGCTTTCCTTTTCTGAGATTAACCTACGGCCAGCCAAACCCAAACCTCCAGCTAAGATATACAAAGATCAAAAACCGCGCCAAGTACATGCCAATAGTCGTCGTTGGGTAAGTGGCATAATACCTAGACCTTTGACCCCCGATGAACTCAGGAGGGACAAGCTATGATGTATAGTCAAAAACCGGAACTTTTTACTTTGCTCAAAACCGGAAGTTTTCACTTTGTCTTGACAACTTTTTTATCTTTTGTTGATTTTGCTACCATTAATAAAGTATTCTATTAGTAATTACTAATAATGAAGATGATTGTATAACCAAAGAAGGAGAAGATATGAAGATTAATGTAATAATGACTGCGATGCTTACGGTAATGGTATGCGCTACAGGATCTCTGCTGGCTATGGAAAATCTCGATGAGGCATTGATTAATGCTGTTAAGACTGGTGATGCGTATAGGGTTAAAAAACTGATTGAAGAAGGTGTTGATGTCAATAAAGCTGATAAGGCTGGCTGGACTCCTTTGATGTTTGCTTCTTACGGTGGGCATGACAAGGTGGTGGCTCAATTGCTTCGGGAAGGTGCTAATTTCAGTAAAGCTAATAACAATGGTAAAACTACTTTTTTGATGCCTGCTGACACGGGAAATGTTAATGTAGTGACCAAATTTCTTGCGATAGCTGCTGAAGTGGGCGATGTTGATATGGTTGGGAAACTGATTGCAGCAGGTGCTGATGTCAATAGCGATGATAATTTTGATGACAGGACTCCCTTGTTGATTGCTGCTGACAAGGGGCATGACAAGGTAGTGGCTCAATTGCTTGCAGCAGGTGCTGATGTCAATAAAGCTGATAAAAAATTTAGGACTTCTTTGATAGTTGCTGTTGGCAGGAATCATGACAAGGTAGTTGATCTATTGATCAAATCGGGTGTTTCTATTGACCCCTATTATGCTTGGGGAAAACTTCCTGATACTGTTAAAGATAGTCTAAAAAAAGAATTACTTGAAAAAAGACGCGAAGAAATGGAGAGAGCTCTTTTTACTCGTCGACTCGAAGGCGAAAAGGAGATTGAAGGTTTTCTGCCAAGTGGTGGGGGCCATCAAAAAGGTCTTGGCGGCTTAATTAGCCAATATGAAGATTTGCCAACTGACGAAGGCGAATTATTAAAAATGATTAGTGAGCATCAAGCTGTTAAACGAAAAGCTTTTCTTGAGTCATTAGACAAGAAAAAAGTACAGAAATCTCCAGCTGCTGCAGGTGGTGCTGCAGGAAGCAGTTCGTCATCACATTAGCCTTTGGTGGGGCTTGAGACACAGCAGCAGAACCGCGTAAATAAGAACATAAGCATAATGAAAATTAAATGCCCTGTGAATCGTAATGGTTTACGGGGCATTTAATTTTTAATGATAACGTGGGATGAGCATTTTTTTAAGTAGTACGAATTGGTGTAGAACTTGAAGTTGTTTCTTTGTTGTATCATCGGAGGACTATTGAGGTGAGTATTTGTTAAGGGAAAAGAGCCTGGCGAAATTTTTTTAGGGAGGAATTCGCCAGGCTCAAAGGGGTTTTGTATAAACTGCGATGTTTAATTCAACCATATTCTACTATTAGCTTATAAAAATAATTATTCAGATTGCAATTATTTTTATAAATTTCTTAAATTATGGCCTTATTGATAGGCTTTATTGGCAAGCTTTTTATGTCGACCTTGCAAATATTGAATAAACTATTGCGTTTATACCCCATTCTGCGCTATTATTTCAATTAGAATATAAATGGGCAGTTTGATAAGATAAACCAATAAAGAAGGAAGTTGTATGAAGATATTTACTGTTTTGTCGTTGTTTGTGCTTGCATTGGCTCCCATTAATGGCTTTGCCAGTTCTTTTCCGGATCAAGATTTTTCTCCAGAAAAAAAACAGAAGCTTCTTATGGAAAAAATTAAGAACAGGGTTGTAAAAGGTGAGGAATTAATAATAGGTGCGCAAAATGAAGGTCTGTATTCGACAGAGGAAATGGATGCAAGCTGGGAAAAGAACAAAAGGAAAATGTTGGGTAGGGCTCGTTTTTCTAATGATTATGAACGTCTCAGTAAAACGTATCCCCACTATGTTGGTTATTCTCACGATGATATAGTGCATGCGCTTATGAAAGATGATTTAGATTTTTCAAAACCTGGGTGGGAGAAAAAATTTAAAGCATTTATGCACACGTTAACGGGTAAACCTGAAAAAGAGATAAAGTTTAAAAAAATCATATTTGATAGGGCGACCATTCATAATTTTTGTGACTCGGGTATTGGTGAGAAGAGCGATTCACCAAAATTTAAAGATGCTGCACAAGTATGTCTCAATAGGGTTGGATCATTAATACGTGAGCTTTTAGTTCCTGGAGGAGAGTTATTTGTTGGTCCTATTCTTGTCGCTGAAGAGCCACTGAATATAGTGTATGATGCGAACCAGGTTGAAAAACTTGGATTGTATTTTAGTGATTCCAAAGACATGGGTAATATTTTAAATTCATCAAGGTCAGATTCTAGTTATACGTATATCGTATACACCTATAATCCAGCACCTGAGGATGAAGATAAGGTTGGAGCGGAAAATAATAAGAAGGAAGTAGCGCATTCTGATAAAAGTATGGAAAATAAAGGGGAAGCTGAGAATTCAGAGGCGGGCTTTATGGAAGAATTTGGGTTGAGCAAGGAAGAAGTTGCCGCACAAAAAGCGATGCTCTTAGAAATAGGGCGTCAGCAACAACTTAAAAAAAAGAATGAAGGTAAAAAAAATTAAATTAAAAGTAAAAAATGAGTTGGTTAGTGACTTTAAAATAAAGGATAAAGTATGAAGAATGGTATAAAAAAGAGTTTACTGGTGGGGCTATTATTTATTGCTGCGCCATGTGTGGCGGTAAATTTTGAGCGAAAAAGACATGAACAACAGGTGCTACATGAAATGACGCCGCTTATGGAAGCTGCTTTTAAAAGTGACGCTGCACGAGTAGTAGAATTAATTCAAGACGGCGTTGATGTTAATGCTCAGTTTAAAAAAGACGATGGCTATCCCTGGACAGCGCTGATGTATGCTTCATTAACCGGAAACAAAAAGATCATAAAAGAACTGCTTGTCGCTGGTGCAATAAGAGATTTTGAGACTATCAATGCTAAAGATAACGAGCGTTTTCCTAAGCTGTCGTTAGTAGAAGAAATAGCTAATAAAATCGAGCCAGATGCTTTGGCTAAGCAATTGCTTGAAGCTGCAGGTTTGGCAGACTTAGATGGTGTTGAGGACGCTTTGGAGCATTTTGCGTACATTGAAGCTAAAGATAAGCAAGGGCACACCGCGTTAGCCTTTGCGGCACTTTTAGGTAACAAAGAAATTGTTGATGCATTAATCAAAGCCGGTGCTAATGTGAATGCGCAAAATAACGCTGGTGATTCGGTGATTATTCTCGCGGCTCAACAGGACCACAGAGATGTAGTTGATGCCTTGGTTAAGGCCGGTGTTGATTCCAATGCTAAGAATAACTTTGGTAAAAGTGCCAGAGATTATGCGGGCCCTAACGTGAAAAATCTTTTAGAAGAGCCTGAAAGAAAAGCAGCTGCAGAGAAAAAGGCAGCTGAAGAGAAAGCCGCGCAAGAAAAGAAGGCAGCCGATGAAAAAGCAGCAGCTGATAAAGTTGCGGCCGACAAAAAGCTTGCCGATGAAAAAGCGGTTGCTTTGACAAAGAAATAACGCTACTCGCTAGGAGCCAATCTATCGTTATTGTATTCTCTTTTTCGCTTCCAGCGAACCGGGCACAGTGATGTTCTTGTGAACACCCTTTGCAATCCCGCACACCAAAGGGGACCTTGTATGTTGATTGTAAGGTCATATTTATTATTGAAAACAACCTTTCAAGTTTTAGATATTTAACTTGAATAAAGCGGTAGGATCCTGTGGGGACCTTGGTTCATAGAAACCGTTCCAAAGTACAGGACCTAACGCTTTTGAGTATTAAACCCCGTACAATCACTTGGGGCAATGACCCCGTATTTACAAGGCAGAGGAAAATACTATGGATAACTTAACAAAAGTTTATGTCGGTGTGGATGTCTCTATGGCCACTTTGGATGTTTATATACGTCCAATGAATAAGGCACTTCGCATTGAAAATTCTGATAAGGGTGCAAAATACCTTAACAAATATTTATCCAAATTCAATGTACAAGTTGTTGCTTGCGAATCTTCTGGAGGCTATGAAAATCGTATGCTTAGAATGATGTCTGGAAATGGCTTTCATATCCAGCATATTGATCCACGACGCATTAAAGGATTTGCTATATCAGAAGGTATAAAAAGCAAAACAGATGCCACAGATGCTAAATTAATAGCTGCCTATGCTGAACAAAAACATACAACTATGTCGATCAGAAAGGTTATGCCAACAGCAGCTCAACAACAACTTAGAGAATTAAACAAGCGCAGAAAGCAACTTATAAAAAGCGCAACAATGGAAAAGAATCGCTTGAAGCATCCAGAGAGTGTTTATACCAAGAAATCCATTGAAGCAGCCTTGAAATTTCTCGAAAAAGAAATCGAAAAGATAATTAAAGACATCAAGGATTTGATTGCGCAGGATGATGAATGGCAGCATAAAGCAAAATTAATCATGTCTGTTCCTGGAGTTGGAGAATGCACGGCAATTGAATTGTTGGCAAGTTTGCCAGAATTAGGCCTTATAGGAAACAAGCAAATTACATCACTTGCCGGGCTAGCTCCATTTTCTCGAGAAAGTGGAGCATGGAAAGGGAAGTCTTTTATTCGAGACGGCAGATCAGGCCCGCGTACATTGCTTTATATGGCTGCTCTTACTGCTAGTTGCCATAACCAAAAAATAAAAATCTTTTATGACAAATTAATTACCGCAGGAAAAATGCCTAAAGTTACACTAGTTGCAGTAATGCGCAAACTTATTGTCATAATAAACACTATGCTTAGAAAAGGAGAAATGTGGAATCCTGCCTTATGATGTTTTAAAAATAGAAAAATTATTGACTTTCAACACAATCACTTCGCCCGTTGGGCTGCGGGCTGCTTCGGATGCCATCGTATTAGGAATTACAGATTGTTGCCTATATATGAGCATTTTTAATCTATAAGTTGTATGTGGTTGGTCGGCAAAGATATCTACAAAAATGGGGAGTAGGTTGAAGCTCGCCTGCCGGCGATAGAGGCTATGATTTTAATTCCTTGGCTGCATTAAAAATATTCTGTCTCAACGTAGAATAATCTATAAAAACTCGTGACTACAAGCGGATAAAAATTTACTTTATTTGAACTTCTTGTCTTTGGTTGCTTCCTATGGCATTATGTCGGTTGAAAATAAAAAGCACGGTGTTTTTTGTTATGGAAAACCAAAAAAAGAAGGAAGTTGGTATGAAGATTGCTATTAAACAGATTTTGCTATTGGGCTTATTGTGTTCGGCTGCGCCATGTGTGGTGGCAAGTCAGGAATATAAGGGAAAAGCGGAAATGACTTTAACTACCACTGACGATATGATTTTAACTGTTACTAATGATTTTGAAGCCGACATGGTTTTAACTAATACAAAAAAGCGGAGAGCTTATACCGACATGACTTTAACTGGTACCAAAAAGCGACGAGCATATGCGGATATGACTTTAACTGGCACAAAGAAGCGGAGAGCTTATACTGACATGACTTTAACTGGTACCAAAAAGCGACGAGCATATTCAGATATGACTTTAACTGGCACAAAGAAGCAAAGAGCATATGAAGATATGACTTTGACTGGTACCAAGAAGCGAAGAGCTCGTGCAGATATGATTTTAACCACAACCGATATGACTTTAACTACCACTATCGATATGGATTTAACTACTACTACGACTATTGCGGATTTTGAAGATGAAAAGCGTGATTATGAAGAAGAGGAAGAAGAACGCAACTATAAGTATTAATAATTAATAGGGGCGAGAGCTTACGGTATTCTTTTATGTAATTAAAATGGGCTTGTCTTTAGAGATAAGCCCATTTTTTTGTTTTTATGACTAGGGTGGTTTGTTAATAGTATTGAGGTCTGTTATACTTAACGAGTCTTGATTCCATACATTTTTATAAAAAATAGAGCTTATGAATATAGCAGTTTTAGTTTCTGGTGGTGTGGACAGCACCATCGCCTTACGCCTTTTACAAGAGCAAGGACATACGGCCACCGCTTTTTACCTCAAAATTTGGCTTGAGGATGAACTTTCCTATCTTGGGCAATCATGTCCTTGGGAAGACGATCTCTCTTTTGTGCGGGCAGTTTGTGACCAAGCAGGCGTGCCTCTTGAAGTTAGATCTCTACAAAGAGAATACTGGGATTATGTGGTCACTTACACGATTGCTGAAATTAAGGCCGGCCGTACGCCAAATCCTGATGTTTTGTGTAACAAACAGATTAAGTTTGGCTTTTTCTTAGACTACTTGGACGCAAAGTTTGAAAAAGTGGCGACAGGCCATTACGCCCAAGTTGAAGAAAAAGAGGGCATTTTTTATCTTAAAAAAGCACCTGATTTAATTAAAGATCAAACCTACTTTCTTTCCCATTTAAGCCAAGCGCAATTGTCTCGCGCATTGTTTCCGATTGGTCACTTAGAAAAATCAGAAGTTCGTGCCTTAGCACAAAAATTTGATGTGCCTAATAAAGATCGAAAAGATAGTCAGGGCATTTGCTTTTTGGGAAAACTTAAATTTAGTGATTTTATTAAGCATTATTTGGGTGAACAACCTGGTGACATGCTGGAATTTGAAACGGGCAAAAAATTGGGCACACATCGCGGTTTTTGGTATCATACCATTGGTCAACGACAAGGTTCAGGATTGGCTGGTGGGCCATGGTACGTAGTCGCCAAAGATGTGGATAAGAACATTGTTTATTTTTCTCGTTCTTACTATTCGTCGGATAAGGTACGTAATAGTTTTACGATTGAGCAATGTAATTGGCTTTCTGGTCATGCGCCGACTGAAAAAAATCTGCAGGTTAAAATTAGACATGGTAAAATGCTGTATGACTGTCAGGTTGCCCTCAATGCTGATGGCACAGGGCATGTGGTTTTGGCTCAAGATGACCAAGGATTAGCCGCGGGACAGTTTGCGGTTTTTTATGATGGTGAGTATTGTCTTGGCTCTGGTGTAATAGCAAAATAACTATACGTATAAGAAAGTAATGAATGTTTAATTATTTTAATAATCTTCCTGAGCGTGAAAAACGAATGACCTGGTCGACTGGTTTGACTTTAGTGCGCATGGCGCTTGTTCCTGTTATTGTGGTGGCTATTTTTAAAGCATATTGGGGCAGCGCGCTCGTATTGTTTTTGCTTGCGGGTGTTACTGACATGCTCGATGGTTATTTAGCGCGAAGATTTAATCAGCAAACATTGTTGGGCGCAGCGCTGGACCCTATAGCAGATAAGTTGCTAGTGCTTTCCTGTTTTTTTACGTTAGCGACAGTACAATCACCCTTGGGTACCATTCCTTTTTGGTTTGTAGTGCTTATAGCCTGTAAGGAGCTACTCATTGTTGTCGGTGCCTTGATGATTTATAGATATAAAGGTTCCATTGTTATCAAGCCGACCATGTTTGGCAAAACAGCAGGCGTGCTGCAAATGGGGTGTGTGATAGGGATTGTTGCTTGTTATTTTTTTAATTGGATGTCGATTGCCGTATACTATAGCGTGTTAAGTATTGTTGCTTTTTTGGCACTGGGTGCTTTGGTGCAATATTCGATGATTGCTCTTAAACAGTTTAAAACAAAGTAGTATTCTATAGAGGTTTCGTTATGAAAAAATATATGTTTTTTGTTTTATTGTTTGTGAGTGGTTCGCTTGGCGCCATGAATGAATTTATAGTTCCTAAAGATTTAAAAAAGTCGACAGTACCAGTAAATGCACGGACAAAAGAAGTATGCGCATTGTGTGATGAGCTTAAGGAATGTGGTGATGCTATCACGACACAATGGCAAGAATTAGACAAATATAGTAAAAAGATTGCAAAGAAAAAATTAAGTGACACAGAATTTGATGCGTATGTAGAAAAATTTGAAGCATTAAAAAAAACTACCGTGGCTTTTCAAAAAGATTTTGAGAAGCATGTTTCTGATATAAAAGCAGTAAAATAAGATCATAAAAAGAAAAAGTAGTTGTTTACATTTTTTTATGATTGTTCATAGTAGACTATAGGTTTATGTATAAAAATTAAACGAATTGGAAGGATTTTATTATGGCTAGTTATAATCGCGTGGTAATGGTTGGAAACTTAACCAGAGATCCAGAACACAAGCAACTTGCTTCCGGTCAAGCAGTATGCCGTTTGGGACTTGCGAGTAATCGTCAGTTCAAAAACAGACAAACTGACTCAATGGTACAAGAAGTATGCTACATCGATGTTGATGTTTGGGGCGCGCAAGCAGAAAGCTGCCGTCAATATTTGAGCAAAGGCAGATCGATTCTTGTTGAAGGTCGCTTAAAGCTTGATAGTTGGGAAGATCAAAACGGACAAAAGAGAAGCAAACATTCAATTGTTGCCGATCGTATTGTGTTCTTGTCTTCAGGCGCAGAAGCTGGTGCGTCAGCATCAGAAGACAACGAGCAAGCTGATGGTGGTTCCACCTCACAACTCGATGCAAACATTGAACGTGAATTACTTGGTCAAATAGACCAAATTAAAAAAAGAGCAAAAACTGCTGGTGCGGTTAAAGCTAAAGAAACTCCTGCAAGATCAGCTGGATCAAGCAGAGATACCGGCGAAATCGATTTTAAAGATGAGCCACCATTCCAAGACGATTTGCCATTCTAGTCGTCTAGATTATTGTATCCCCAGAATAGGCTCAAGCCCTTTTCCAGGGGATCCTCATTAAGAATTAAAAAAGCCTCACCGTGCATAAGCATGAGTGAGGCTTTTTTTTAGATTCTAGTTTTTTATTTCAGAAAGATCCATGAGAGAGCACGTGGTGGTGCCAGGTTGTTGGGTTATAATTTTTTTGGCATTGATGTTATTGGTTAGGATTGATGGAGAAGGTGTCAGTACTACCTGTGCTTTTGCATTAATTAAGGCTTGGATAAGTGGTGAGCTTGTACTCATAGTGCTGCTTGTTGCATCGTAGTGCAATGTTGCTGTTATACTGTGATTTTTGATTGGTTCTGGAGCGACGGTTGTGTCTAGAGAGATGGTTGCTTGAGCAAGAGCAGTTGTCTGTGTTATGTGGGTAGGTGTTGAAGGGGTAGGGGTTGGTTTTTGTAGCGCTTTGCTGAGAAGGGGCTTCTGAATATTTTCCGATTCTTGTATGCAGCAACAGCAAAAATTCATTGCATTTGTCGGGCACATTAAAAGGAGTAAGCTTGCTCCCGTTACATAAAACATACGCTGAGTTTTCATGATATCCTCATAGGTAAACTTACACCAAGAGATCGGCCTGATTGTCCAGTGAAAGAATACCTATGAGGTGAAAATATGTAAATAGCCTCTTGTGATCGTGTTAGGCGAAAAATACGTAGGTGCTGACGCTTAAGGTTGTAATGGTAGCGAGCGCTGGAAGTTGATTTCTGACGGTAGCTGTTGCAGCCGATAATTTTTCGGTCGCTAGGTTTTTGATGTTGTTTATCCATGATTCAAGAGTTGTTCGCGATAGTTTTAGTGTTGATCCAGCGGCGGCTAGGGTTTGGTTAGCCTGGTTGAATAGTGTTTCTTCTAAGTTTTCAACATATTTATTTTTTGTTTCGTTATCAAGTGAGCCATCAAAGAATGCCTCACTGAGGTTTTGATGAAGGAAGAGTGTGCCATTGATCATTGCGGTGCTGAGGGTAATTAGTCCATTGGTAACTGAGTGTTTGTTGATGAGTGAAGTAGGTGTTTGTGATGTGTCGGTTGGACATTCAGCTGAAGGGGTATTCATGCCGAACAGTGCATGTCCAATGATGAGAGAAGTTACTATGACTAGGGTGTGTATTATTTTTTTCATAATATATCGTTGTTACGTAAGGAAAAAATAAATGCCGGTACCAAGGGTCGCTAATGTGGCTAATATTTTAGGGAGGTAGTTTTCTACGGTAGCTGCAGTGGCGAATGTTTTTTGTACCGTGCTATTTTTTAGGTCGTCGGCACAAGGATTTTTAATTGGTTGAGATGCGCATGTTGCTGGTTGGGTAGCTTGCCCGCTTATTGTCGGCTTTGTTTGTTGTGGGGATTCGATATCTTTTTCTAATGTCGATTGAAATTTTATAGGCATGAAGCATGCAAGATTTTGGTCAAAGCGATTTAAAAGGTCGTTTAAATATGCAAGATATTGGTCAGAGAGCTCAGTGGCTTGTTTATTATCGATCTTAGCAAAAACAGCTATTTTTTCAATGAGTATTTGGTGAAGTAGTCTCATTTTTTCAAGCAAGTTATGTAATAAGGTGATCTCTGATTTTAATAAGTAAGAAGTCTCATTTTCTGGGAATACTGATGCCAGCAAGTTTTGTATACTTATGGTAAAGGCTACTATGAATTGCTGCGTTTCATTTTCTGAAAATGTTGATTTTTGAAGTTCTTGTATTCCAAGTGTTAGGGATTTTATTAATTGTTGAAGCTCTTTGATGCTATTATTATCATCATGCTCTATTTGTTTTTTTGGTTCATGCGCTTGTGGTTGTCTGGTCTCTATGTTCATACCAAATGTGGGTAAGCTTGACATGAGAATTGTGATAAGTAATGTCTTTTTTAGATTGTTTTTCATAAAAATCCTTCATTTTTAAAATAAGAATAACCTACTGTTTCATTTTTAATAGATAATAGCTGGCCATGCTCGCTATAGATGCAAACATCAGTATGAATATGAGCCCAAAGTAATTGGTCGTTTGGGGTGCTTGCGTGCCATCGGCTTTTAAGGTTGTCAATTGTGCCTTGATGGCTTCAATATGCGTTTTAATCTGTGATTTTTTGTAGGCTATTTCTTGTTCGTGCTGCAGGGTTGTAAGTGAAGTATTAAATTCTTGCAGTATTTCCAGGATTGTTTTGCCAAAGAACCTTGCGCCGCGGTTACGGTCATCGGCAGGTTTAAAATTTTTAATGTGTTCTGGTAGCGATGCTAATTTGTTGCGCCATACTAATTTTTGAACAATGCTGATTTGATTAAAATATAAATGATTAGCGTTAATGGCGCTGGAGACTTCATCAAGCATGGTACATGCTTTACGTACAATCTTTTGATGGTCCGTATCCATGCCCATGGCATGCAAGCTGCTTGCCACTATAAGTATGAACAATGTCTTTTTTACTGTGCTCTTCATAAAGAGCCCCCCTTTTAAAAAAATATAACCTATCATTACCCTTAATTATAACCTGTTTTGAATTTATTGCAATGTCTATTTTTGGTTACTATTCAAATTAGAATAGATCTTGCAGATAAGATGGCTGTTTGGCTCATGGTTAACCTAAGAAAACATCTATTCATTTACAAATAGAATATTATTTTGCAATAATAAATAAAGAATATGGAGCTATGGTGTGACGTAATATAATGGGGATAAGGGTATGAACTGGGCAAAAGGGATTTTTTTTGGGGTGGCCATGTATGGCTGTGTTGCCGTCGCAGCTCAGAATGTTGCCCATTCGGTCGCAAAAAAAGCTTTTTTGGATGTTTTATTTCCTAGCTCATCGTTAAAAAATACCTATGCTGCTTGTACCAAAACTCGTGGATGCATGGGGCTTGCGCGCGCGCATAGTAGCAATGATGCACGTATAAAGGACGATATAGTACTGCACCTGGCCGCTCTTGAAGCATGTATTAATGAGATGGTTCACGTCAAATCGACTCATAAGGCGCATGAGATTGAATATCTTTTGAACATTATGGATTATATGCAGGTTGAGGCTCATCAGATGACCACAGCCTCTGATGATGACTTTTGGCGCAGGGTTGCTGTTGGAGTTGCCTTGATAAGAGAGAAGATAACAGAGACATTGTTACGCTGACGTTAGCGAATCAGTGCTAAGATTTTCTTTTGTTTTTTGTTATGGCTTGGTCTTGATTGTTTCCACTCTTCAGATCCATCAACAAGCATGGGCAGCAATGCAATAAATTCTTGAGACAAAAAGCCAGCATGATTGATGCCACTATTGTTAATAGTTAGTTCTGCTTGATAGAGGTTGTGATGAGCTGGAAATTCGCGCTCGGAAAATTTCCAATGACGTCGGAGATTGTTGTCGGTTAGATAAAATCCTTGTGGGTCAAGGACTTGCATCCAGTCCTTGCGCGAGTAGAATGAATATATTTTTTTAAATAGGGGATCTTTAACTAATTCTTGTGTTTCACTTTGTACTGGGCAGGCCAATAAGATTGCTTCAACTTTGAGTTGATTATCAGGATCTTGTACTTTTGCCAAATTTAATGCAACATTTCCGCCATGGCTATGGGTTATGAGGGTGATTTCCGGAGTAATTCCGTGTTCTTCTGTATAACGTTTGGACAAATTTTTGAGCGCATTGTAAAGCTCTTGCGCCGTTTCTTTTCTGCTATTAAAGCTCAATTTTCCTGACCATCCGAATGTATAAAAATGTTCAAGAGGGAATTTGACAGGGTCGGTGGCAGAAAGAGTGGCAATGGTATGATGTAGGCGATATGATTTTGGCAGCTCTTTTGCATGGATTAACCCCTGTGTTGGCGTTGCATGAATAAAGTCTGAGATGAGACCAAAGGACTTAGTGCCGTGGAGCCATACGGTCACACGGGGCGATTGTAGTGCGTCAACAGCAGAAGGAAGTTTTTGTGGGAGAGTTGTAGGCGTTTTGTTGATGGGGCTTGATAAATTTGTGCTTTTGACAAACGATGTTGTCATTAACGCACAAAGCAGTACAAGATTTTTTATTCTTTTAAACCACGTCATTTTCAGCCCTAATAGTCATTAAGTATCTCCAATAATTCCATAATTATTATACCATGCAGGCATCCAGGGGAGCAAGTTTTTCATGTTACTTGTTTGCATTACGGTTACGTTGCAATAGTATTGATTTTTTTTCCTAGGTTCTAGTAGTGTGTTATGGTTGTGTATTGTTTTTTAATAATAAGGAGTTGTATGAAGAATTCGAGTAAGTTATTGATCGCGATGTTGTTGTTACCAACAAGTAGATTGTTTGCGCCAAGGGGAGCTCCAAAGGCAATCGATACAACTAAGCCTGTGGCAGCAACTAAAGTTGTGGATCCATCTGATGTTTTATTAAGAGCGGTTACAGATTATACCACCCTAGACACGGTTATAGATTTATTGAAGGAAGGTGCAAAAATTAATGCGAAAGATAAAAATGGTAATACTCCGCTTATGATAGCAATATCAGCTTCACTGGACGATATGCCAACGGGTAATTCCAGACTTCTTAAGCAGAATCATTTGGTTTCAGTGCTTTTGGCAAACGGCGCTCAGGTTAATGACCAAAATAATGATGGAAACACAGCATTGCACCTAGCAGTTAAGGAACGTAATAATGATATCATAGCGACATTGTTTGAGCGTGCTGATTTGGACACTACTATTAAGAACAATGATAAGAAAACTGCTTATGATATCGCAAACAAAGAAACAAGAGCATTATTGGATAAGGTAATGTCTTCTAAGGCTGATAGCAAAGCAGCGGAAGAACAACCTAGATAGTCCACGATAGGTCAAGGCCAAAGTAGCCGCCTGCCGTATAATTTTTAAAGACTTTTTTGCCCGCGCATTGCGCATTAAACAATAAGCCAATGCGTGGGCCAACAAGCTCATCTTGATTACTGAAATCATATTCGAACGCCAAATGGACCGTGTGCATTTGCCAGCCTTGGAGCCGTGCATCACTTGAGGCGATGGTTGCACTAAAGATAGGATCATGAGGCGTTATGTAGTCGCGAGTTTTTTGGGCGAAGGTGTAGCCTAATGTACACGAAAATCGTTCGGCAATATGGTCCCATTTAAAGAAAGCTCCAATATCCCATAATGGGCCCTGATGAACTGTTGCTCTATCCTGGGCCAGCGTAATCAGGCCTTGTTGCAGGTAATCGGTTTTAATTCTCATGTTTTTGCATCGATTCAAAAAAGGCAGCACGCCGATGTGAAGTCCAGTGGTGAGCCATTCATAAGCACCAATTGAAAGATCGCATATCACGGGAAATCCAACATGTTTATCGTATCCTGAAGAAATATCAAACACGCAGTGCTCACTTCTTGCAGTGCCGCTTGGGGTTAGAATACCACCTTTGATGGTAAAATCGATAAAGTCTAATGTTGTGGCCTTTTCGTAATTGATGGTCCACCCAAGAAGGAGGCTGATGTCGCCAATAGCAGATTGTTCTATGGGGCAAAGGCTCAGGTCGTAACGTGCTAAAATTGCATTAAACTTTGTTAAAAAGTTATTCCATGCAGGTACTGAGTGGGTCTGGCTCAGGTCGAAAAAATGTTGAGGGTGTATTTTAAAGCGGCGTACGGGCATATAGAATTGGGTAAAAAGTCCGTGGGTAAAATTTTGATAGAGGACGATGTCTGATTCTATAACTTTAAAATAGCCCGGGAATGAGAGATGAGCAAAGCACCCGTTTGCCTCTGTTTGACTTAATGCTATGAGTGCTGCATCGGCAGGATTGCTACTATCTTTGTTAGGTACTCCATTGCCCAACACACGCATGTTGCAGGTGCCATAGATGTCAAAGAGGGGAACTAGTTTCCCCAGGCAGTTGCGGCCTTTTTTTGTTGATCCTCCCGCCAATACAATGTCGGCGGTGGTGAGCCAATCTTTTTCAAGTCGTGGTTCGGCAAATAAAAAACTTGCGCGATAAAAATGATGATTGTCGATACCCGATAGGGGCATGACGATTGATAGTGCAATGGCAATGACTAGATAGAAGGGGTTCATCCGATTTTTCCATGAGTTAGGCTGTGGTTATGTTCTGCTCTAGCTATATATATAGAAAAAATCTGACAAAAAGGGAAGTCTTGTCGTTGTTTTGCTTGCATTAACGATTGTTACTTTTGCCCATTTTGCTATGCTAAATACTAAATAATAGCAATTTTACGACGGGGGACTTTATGGTCATGGACGATATAAAAGATATGATTAATGATGCAATGGGCAAGCAAGAAACACCATCCGACGCAACGGATGCGGGCCAAACCCAAATAGATCAACTGGTGACGTGTGCTTCAGAGCGAGATATGTGGAAAGATCGCTATATGCGCGTGCAAGCTGACCTTGATAATTTCACCAAGCGGGTTGATAAAGAGCGTGTACAATGGAAGATTTTTGCACAATCAGCGGTGATTCAAGATATTTTACCAATAATTGACGATTTTGACCGTGCTTTTGAGCAACCGGTCAAAGACGCAACACCTGAAATGCAAACAATGCTTGCTGGGTTTGATATGATTCGTAAATCATTCTACCGCTTTTTGGACAAGCATGAAATCAAGGAAATTCCAGCATCTATGCCGTTTGATCCTCAGTATCATGAGTCATTAATGCATGTTGATTCACCGGATCATGCATCAGGGGACATCGTTGCAATCTTGCAAAAAGGATTTACTTTTAAGGGTACGGTTCTCCGACCAGCAAAAGTTAGTGTGGCAAAATAATTAATTTAAATTCTTAGTAATAAAGTGAAAAATAAACCATGGGTATTCAAGCCGGCTTAGTTGGCCTTCCAAACGTTGGAAAATCAACACTGTTTAATGCATTAACCAAATCAAGTGTTCCAGCGGAAAACTATCCTTTTTGTACGATTGATCCGCATTTGGCTATTACCGAAGTGCCAGACCTTCGTTCTGAAAAATTAACCAAAATTTTTGGTTCACAAAAAATTATACCTGCAACCGTTACCTTTGTGGATATTGCAGGTCTTGTAAAAGGTGCAGCTTCTGGTGAAGGATTGGGTAACCAATTTTTAAGTCACATTCGCGAAGTTGATTTGATTCTGCATGTGCTACGTTGTTTTGAAGACTCGAACATTATTTATTCAGGCGATGAGATCGATCCTCTTTCTGACTACGATATCATTGTGTCGGAATTAATGCTCAGAGATTTAGATTCCGTTGCAAAACGTATAGAAAAAGTTGAGCGCGAAATTAAGGCAACACAAAACAAGCCCATCGAACGTAAAGAGTTTGAAGCTGAATTGGCATTACTTAAATTATTACAAGTAGCCTTGGACCAAGCTGATGCAGTCAAAGTACGCGATCTTGTGGCGCAATCAGCAGTTAAGACAACTTCGCTTTTATCGGCAAAAAATTATCTGGTGATTGCTAACGTTGCCGAAGGTGAACTTGAGGGCGATGCGTATAAAAATAATAGGCATTACCAAGCAGTTGTTGGCAAATTTGGCATTGAACGTGTTGTGCCTGTTTCGGCAAAAATTGAGTGTGAGTTATCACAACTTGCCGATGCTGATGCGCAAGAGATGATGGGACTTATTGGTCTTAAAGAACGTAGTTTGGATATTATTATCCGCAAGACCTACGAAAACTTAGGGATGATTACCTTCTTTACCTGCGGACCAAAAGAAGTCCACGCATGGCCTATCAAGCAAGGTATGACCGTGCGCAAAGCAGCGGGTGAAATTCATTCCGATTTAGACCGCGGATTTATTTGCGCCGAAGTATTTAATGCAGCAGATCTCTTTGCTGCAGGCACCGTCAATAAGCTTAAAGAATTAGGTAAGCTCAAGACTGAAGGTCAAGATTACGTTGTGCGCGATGGCGATATTATTCTCGTTCGCTTTAACGTTTAATGATATTCATCACTGCTAAATAGCCAACTAGCTAAGGCAAACAAAATGCCGGTCTCAACTTCGGGGGCCGGCTCTTCTTTTTCTATGTACTCAACAGGAGAAGTGCGCCTTACAGTAAGTTTGGCGGGTTCATTTTTTTGCATATCAATTACAGGTGGGGTTGTTCGTGCTATGAGCCCTTTTTCGTCTGCTTTGCTAACTAATTGAGGTAGTTGTTCATTCATAGTCTCAAGATGACCAATGAGCGTATGGTCCAGAAGATGAGGCATGATTGGTGGTTGTTTGCCGGTTTGCTTCCAATAAAGGTATGTTTTATAATCTTCTATGGCGACTTCATTACAAAATGGTGCTCCAAAAGCAGCACGTGCTTGTCGTACCTTTAAAAACTGTTTTTGATCTTTGGTGTTTTCCAAATTCTGTATTCTTTGTTCTAAAAAATCTGATGTATACGTATGCGCATGTTCTGTTTTTAGTCCAATCATCTCATATGCTTGTGTAGGTTTTTGACCGGTGATTCTAAAATTTTCGGTATACTGGCGATCCATATCCTCAAATGTTTGATTTTTTCGAGCATGCAAATATTGCAGATTGCTGATTATTTTTGAAAGTTCCTGATTCATATTGATTGCTGATGAATCTTTGACACTGTTTGTCAAGGTCTCAATATCTTGTTGTAGAGCTACAACTTTTTCTTTAATATCTACTGGTTTTTCTATGGGCTTAATATTTTTTTTCTTTGCTGTATTTCTGTCAGAGAGTAAGGTGACATGTTCGTCGTCTTCTTCGTCGGAAGATGAATCATCATAGTTAGTGCTCATTATTGCTTTAATATAGACAGCCATTTCAGGTTTTTTTTGTTCCTGTATCTGTGCTATGTGATGAATAGGTGGTATCATGTTCAGTGCTCCTTTTTTTAATTACTATTCTTGCTACTTTAAAATGTTATGTAGTTATTATGCTCGTTCGGCCTCTAGTTCAGTATCCCGTTTTTCTATACTGTCTTGATTGGCTTCATAGAGCGCGTCAAAGCTTCCTGCTTGTTTTAGTTTGGTATAAAATTCTGATAATGCTTCTTTGTGTTCTGAATTTAAGGAGACTTGTGGACGCTTTAAACATAAAAACGCTTCAATTGCTTCGGGTGTGCCATTAATGCCCCCCTTATGGCAGATGTTGATAAGGGCTGCCGCTACGATTACTGCACTGCGTCCTCTGCCAGCTTTACAATGCACAAGGGCAAGTTCGTGTTCATATAGAACGCGCAACTCAAGATCGCGAACGGCACGTAAAATATCTTCAAAGCTGGGTGCCCCATAGTCGATAGTTGGGTATTGAAAAGTAGCAAGTGAGGGGTCGGCTTTTGCAAGTGCTGCTAGTCCCGACCAACTACGTTCAAATTCTCTATTGAGTGTGTAGACACCGATGGTTGCATCGTCGGCCAGCGCAAATGTTTTTTTGAGTTTTTGTATGTTTTGTGCACATGAGGGAATGCTGCTCAAAATAATGGGCTTTTTACCATCGCTTATGCGAACAATAGCGCCATTGGCATCGCGCTCTACAAAAACACCGTGCGTGCAGGTGTCCTGTGCGGTGAGGGCCTCGGTTATTTGATGAAAGGTGAAGGCGTCGCCACCATTTTTCAAACAGGTGTATACGCGACTTGGATAAAAGAAGGCTGCAGATTTTACAATACGATATGTTTCATACCAGCTGGTGGCTTTTTTTTCTAGTGGTGTGTCAGGGGATTTTCTCTCATCTAGGTCGCCATGAGCAGTTAATTTTTCATGAGTAGCGGATTTTTCATCGGCGGGTCTGCCAAAAGAAACGGAAGGTCGTGGTGGTGGCGTTTGGCTCATGAGGCGATTGATGGTAGGGGTTGCTGCGCTAGATTTTTCTGGAGGAGGTGTCATGGGGCAGAGCTGGGTGAAAGTAATAATGCCGATGATTGCGTAGATAATTCTTTTGTTATACCAGTCGCCTTCAAAGCCCATGAAAATCCTTTTTTAACGAATCATGTATAGAAGAAGCATGCTCTTAGAAGCATAACTCATTATCGTTAGAATTTTCATCATTTTTTAAAATGATTACAAGTTTTTTGTTTTTAGTGGCTGCGCATAGCTGCAATATCTTCTTCTGTGAGATCGCCAGTAGTAAGTTCTTGATAGTAGTCATCATCGTTATCTCCTTTGCTTTCGGCAGCTTTTTTTTCATTCGCTTCTGATATGTTTTTTAGTAGAGCGTCGAGTCCTTCGTTGAGGTTGAGGAGCTCTTGTGTGTGTAAAGCCCAATTATGATGCCCGTGTATATATAAGGTCTGTATATGGATGTCGCATTCAGTTTTTAGCCGTAAAGCTTGATTGATTAAATTCTGTTGAGAAAGAGTCGCGCTGTTGCTTTTGAGCTGGCGCATTTTTTCTTTTAGCTCTGCGATGAGTTCAGTAATATCCTTTTGAGCAGGAGATAAGTTATTTCTTATTTCTTGCGTTAAAATTTTATTTTTTTCTTTGCTTCTTAAGAGCTTTGTTTCCAGTGCTGCATTTTTTTTGAGGAGCTCTTTATTCTCTTCGTGGAATTCTTTGAGCCTACTTTGCTTATCGTGTTCTTTTTGCGCAAGCTCGTTACGTAAACGAGTATTATTGATTATCTCTTGTTGGCAATTTTTGCGTTGCTTGTTGAGAGCATGTCGTTGCAAACACAGTGATGTTGCAAAAATACCACCCATGAGCAGCATAGGTTTTGGATTATCCTGTATTTTTTTATAGAGAGCGCTTGCATGTGGCTTGATTGTATTGCATACTGCCTTGCTTGCACTAACAACACCAGGAATAATAATTTTTTTATACGCAGCGAGTAATCCCACAAAACTTGTTACGGTTCCTATCGTAGTCATTGCTCCTTGTCCTATATCTGACCAACTCGTTTCTTTAACGAACTTTTTTACTTTTTCCAAAGAAAGAGTTGATGGTTGTTGGATGAGCTTCCATAGTGCTGCAGCGCCCATTAAGGCGACCCCACCAGTCATAGCGGCAACAGGATGTTCTTGGGCCGATTTCCACAGGGAAGTAATAGGCTTTGTTAAGGAGCTCCATTCCCACGCTTGGACCGGAGCAGATGTCATGGCGACTAAGAGTGCTAATGTAATTGATTTTTTGTAACGGTTTAGTATTGATATCATGATAACCTCTGTTTTGTTATAGTGGATTTACTTACTTGCCACAGGTGTGTTTTTTAGGGCCAGCTCCTGCTCCAGCTCCATTGCAGCCCTCACAGGCGGCAGATGGGGATGCTTTTCGTGCCTCACTGACATCTTCTTCATCAAACTCTTGGAAGTCTTCTCCTAAGGCGTCTGCGTATCTACGTGCTGTTTCATGGTCTATTGGTGATTGCTGTGGTGCAGATGTGGTGCTTTCTTGTACTTCTTTATCACGTGCTTGGATAGCCTCTTTATGCTCTGTATATATGTTGTCAAAACTTCCGTAATGCTCAAGGGCTTCACAAAATAATTGTAAAAGCTCTTGTTGTTCTTTATGCAGCCCAATAACCGGACGTTTGCCTTTAATAAATGCCTCAAGCGCCTGAGGAGTTACTTGTGCGCCTGCTTTATGGCATACATAGGCTAGATATGCTGCGACTACTAATGCACTGCGTCCTCTACCAGCTTTGCAATGTACGTAGGCAAGTTGTTGTGCGGTATTGCTACGATTTTCAAGGTCGCGCACAGCACGTATAAGGTCGATAAACGACGTAGGGCCGTAATCATAGGTTGGGTATTTAAAGGTTTTGAGTGTTTGATCGTCTTGAGTGAGTTTAGTAAGTCCAGCCCAATCACATTCAAATTGTTGATTTAGTCTATGTACACCTATTTCTGCATCTTGTTTTAATTGGTATTCTTTTTTTAGTTTTTCGATGTCTTTTGTTTCTGATGGGATGCTGCCAAGAATAAGAGGTGATTTGTTATCGCATATACGTAGTATGTTTCCTGCCGCGTCAAGTTGTACGTATACACCATTGACCAAGGTATCCTGTGCTGTAGGTGCATCAGTAATGCGATGATAGGTGAATGCATTGTTTAATATGTAGGTATTAAATGCTCGCGTTATACCAAACAATGCCCAAGATTTGCGATAGCGCGATACGTGAGTATTTTTGTCATCTGCATCATGTTTTTTTATTTTTTCATAAAGCGCGTTTCTTCGATTTTGCGTGTTGGGTGTCTGTATAGCTATCGCGGCAAAAGCACTTTGGGCACGTTGTTGAGCTTGTGCGGAACTTGTTGCTGGACTTGGAAGAGGAGCACTGGCGCTACTGCTACTGCTTGATGCTGTATGTCTTGGTGAGAAATGATCTTCAATGATAGGTGATGGGGTGAACTGTCTATCGGCATCGTGACCATACTGCTGTTCGGCATTGCCTTTACGTTCTTCGTCTGAAGAGGTTGTAGCTTGCGTTTGTCCCTGTGTAGTTGATGCTTGTGGTGCTGGGCTAGGGGTTGGAGCAAAAGGGCTTAAGATGTAACCAGCAAAGGACGAAGCAGTGGATGCAAGCCATCCAGCTTGAGGTGTAGCTATTGCTTGCGATTTGGTCGCTGCGTTAGTTCTCTGTATAATAGAGTCTTCTAGTTCATTTAAAGCTAAAGATAGTTCTTGTTGCTTTACAATCAGGGAAGTAGTATCAATACCTTCTATTGTGCAACCATACAGGTATGCATCGTAGATGGCTCGTTTAATAGCAATGCGGAATATGTAATAAAGTTGTCTTAAATCTGTATATTCTTGTTGTTGTTCCTGTGTTGCTGTGCCATTTTCTACGCTCTTTTTAAGAGGCTCTGATCGTTCTCTTATGACTTTCTCAAGTTCGTTTGTTGGCATATTTTTGGGATTTTGCAGTTTTAAAATTCTAGCAAGAGTTTCATATGCTCCGCGAGGATTTACTGAGGTTCTCTGAAAGTTCTTTATGATACCTTCTTCATGCCTATCATAGGGGGAAGGAATACCACCTATCAATTCTTTGAGCGGATTCATGCGAGCTAGAAAATCTTTGGTTGCTTTTAACATACTGTCGTAATCGGGGTTAGCTGTTTTGAGCGCTCCTCGCGTTGTTGTTATAAATTTGTCAACCTCAGCTGAATAGCCTTCGACTTCTTTGTGTGCCTTTTCGTATTCTTGTTTAATGAGTGCGGCTAGATTTTCTGCAACGCGTTTTTGTTCTTCAAGCTCTTTATTGCGTTGTTCTTCTGCCAGAGACATCTGTTGTACTTCGACTTGTCTATTCTGTTCTTCTAGCGCTAATCGTTTACGTTCTTTTTTTTCTTGTTGTTTTATTTGTGCTTCTTCAGCTTGTCGTAGTCTTGCATCAGCTTCTTGTTGTGCACGTGTTTGTGCATTTTTTAGATCTAGCAAATATTGTTGCCGAGCTTTATGTTGCGCTTGTTCTGCTAGGAGTGCTGATTCTTGAGCTTCTTGTGCTGCCTGCTCGTTAAGTTCTTTTTGAGCACCTTCTAGCGCTTCATGAACTAATTGATCAAGGAAGTTCTCTTCGGCTTCTCGTGCTTTGCGTTCTCTTTCTTCGCGTGCCTTAGCTTCAGTCAGGCGTTTTTGTTCTACTAGTTCATCAGCCTGTCTTTTTAAGGCAGCTTGGCGCTCAGCTTCTTCTTGTGCCTCACGAATCTGGTCTTCTCGTTGTTTACGTTCAAGTTCTAATTTTTGAGCTTGTTCTTCTTGTGCTTTGCGCTCTTCTCTTCGTTTATGATCGGCTTCTTCTTGTCTTCTATTTTCTTCAATGGCCTTGCGTTCTGCTTCTGCTCTTTCTTTCTCTGTACGTTCTAAATTTTCCCTTGTTCGGGCGGCTTGAGCTTGAAGTATTCTTTCTGTTTCTTGATCGTATTCTCGTTTTGCCTTTTCTTCAGCAGCCCTTTTAGTATCTTCAGCATGTTTTTTAAGTTGTGCTTTTCTATTGCTTTTGTACCATAAAAGTCCCGCAGCGGCACCAACCAAAGCAACGCCACCAGCAACAAATGCGACGGTGTTCTTTTTAGCGGATTCCCACAGTGAAGTAATAGGCTTTGTTAAATCGCTCCATTGCCATGCCTGTACCGGCGCTGGCGTCATGGCGATTAATAGTGCGAATGTAATTATTTTTTTATAACGTTTTAGTATTGATATCATGATAACCTCTTTTTTTTTATAATTATTTTCTTAGTTTTTCTCTTCTTCGTTTTCATCTTCGTGTATAGGAAATATATGTGTCTTGTTACGTTCTGCGATAAATTTTTTTAATTCTTTATTTTCTTTATGGAGTCTCGAGGCGATTTTTCTATAGTCTTTGGGATGGTTTAATTTTGTAATTTTTTGAGCCAGTTCTTCGTTAATCTTCTTATAGTAATCGATTTCATGGCAAGCTTTTAAGGCAATTTCGGCCGTTGTTTTATATGTTTCAATGTATGCTATTAATTGCTTGTTGGCATCCAGGAGTTGGGTAATTTCAGCTTTATTTTTTTCAATACGATCTTCTCGTTTTTGGCTTGCGTCGATTATGCTTGCAAGTGCAGTGCTGAGCTGAGTATTGCGCTCGTTCAATGCTTGTATATGGGCATCTTTTTTGTAAAGCCAGACTATAATGCCAGCACTTATAAGAGCCAAGCTACGCAAAGCATAGGTTGGCAGGTACGTTTTTGGAGTTGGTTGGATTGAAGAAGTAATTGGTGAATTTTTTGTGGATACTTCATTTTTAGGCGCTACATTGAATCCCAATAAAAAAATAAAGGGTTTTGCTATAGTACTCCATGAGATTCCGTGTGTCTGTGTAGGTACGAACGCGATAAGGGTCGTGAGTACAACAGTTTTTTGAATTCGCTTGAATAGTAATATCATGATAACCTCAATTTTTTATTGTTATTTTAATCTTTCTCTTCTTCTTTGATAGTGGGTAAATTTTTAATTTTGTGAGCCACAATATAGTTCTTTAATTGTTTATTCTCTTTTTTTAATTTTGAGGCAATTTTGTAGTATGGGTCTTTCTCTTGTTTTGATTCCAATACTGCAATTTTTTTGGCTAATTCTGCATTGTTTTTTTTGTAGAGCTTAAGATGGTCGGCTTGTTTTTTATAGAGTAGGGCGCCTAATAATGAAACGCCACCAGCAACGACTACGACAGTGGTATTCTTTGCGCATTCAAAGCATGCAGTAAATGGTCTTGCCAAATCACTCAAACAACACGCCTGTACGAGGGAGGGCATGAGGGCGGCAAGGATTGCAAGCGTAATTGATTTTTTATAGCGAGTTATGAGTGATGTCATAATAATCCCATTCTTTGTTGTATGGTTCAGTTCTGCTTTTTTAATTAATATTTGTTCTATTAATCAGGATAAACATGGCAATAAAAAAGTCAATCTGTATTTTTTTCAAAAAGAGAAAAAAGGGTAGTTGAACCTGAAGAGAAGGGTTTTGTAGCCTAAGTTATAGGGGTCTGGGGGCAAAAATGTCTTATATTAGTAGAATGATGCTCTAGTGTCTTTCCCTTGAATGCCCGTTTTACCTTGAAAATAAGGCTGGAGCGACCAGACTAAAGGGGGACGTAGGGTTATGGTTTGATTTTGAAAGAAACCACTATTGCTTGGGTTGTAGACCCTTGCAGTCATGGCAATATGCTCAAATTGGTGAGTTTTTTGGTCCCTTTGAGCGGTAGAGATGGTTTTTTTGAAGTCGCTCAGTTTTACTGCGGCCAGACAATCTTTTTCGTTGTATTTACCGAAAGTTTTTTTGTTATGGAACTTGTGGCCGAACGTTTTCATACAAAATTTTGATGAGAGTGGAGCGATGTAGAGCACAAATGATGAGCCTCCGTGCCGTGTCCTGACAATAATTTCCGTCGATTTATCGTCCAAATCAATAAAATCTTCCAAAAGACCTTTGGTTTCTTCATCGAATTCGCGAGTGGCTGTTGTTTGGGGGTGGTCTTCGCCTTGATCTTTACTGCCACCAAAGGAATCCCAGGTGCCTTGGTCGTTGCCGCCGTTTTCACGGGCAAGAATGACGTAGGTTTCTCCCTTGAAATCGTAGGTAGGTAGTACCCCAGCTCCTTGAAAGTTACTATCTTTGAGTGCAGGTGCTTTTGGTGCAACCTGGGCAGCAGAAGCAGAGCCCTGTAAAATACCTAATGCGCCAATAAAAAGGATAAATTGTATGAATCTTCTAGGTATCATTATGATCACTCCATTAAAGTGCTTTATATAACCTCGTATAATACACTATAGCATATAATGGTGAAGTCGTCAATTTCAAGCTGAAAATACAGTCTCGTGATCGCATGCGGTTGATCGATAGTTAAAGCTCTTTCCTTGGTAGTGCGAATGGGGGGCTTGCAGTACTGAGATCTATTGTTGTTCAGCGTCTGCTTTTTGTTTTTTTTCTAATAGCTCCATGATTTTAGTGCTATTTTGTTGCCTAACTGTTTGTGTGTTTTTGACAAGGGTTATTGCAGTAGCAGAAGGCTCTGCTTTAAAATTAAGCAAGGCTTGTACTTGCATTGGGTTATTGTCAGAAATTGCATTCATGAGTCGTGCATTGATTGCTAGTTTTTCTTGTTGAACGGTGCTTGTTAGATTGCGTAGCCGTTCGTAATAGTATGCATGTGCACCCTTAATTTTACTTTCCTGTTCGACAATATTATTCAGTGCTTGTCTGACGCGTTGATCATCAAGCTCAAGGCTATTGCGTTCTTCAAGGGCTTGCAGTTTTTTAAGATTGCCGTTATATACGAGTTCAAAAATGCATTGCTCATTGTCTACGTTCCTATAAGCTGCAAAAGCTTCTTGGTGAGCTCTTTCAATGGATGACGAATTAACGGTTTCGGCCAATAATTTTTGTATGGCATCGTAATCTTGGCGTGTGTTTACTAATGCGTTTTCTACGCGGTCACGAGCTTCTGTCATGCGCTCCAAAGATGCACCAATATACAGGTCATTAGTATCCTGATAAGGTCTTTGTACGATGATAGGTAGGGTGACTTCTGCAGCTTTTTTAATTTCTGATTCTTGGAAATCAAGCCGTTGAGGTTGTTGCATAGAGTGCGTTATTTTTCGTTGTTCTTGTGTGTGTCGTTCCTCAGTTTTTTTTTGGCGAACTTCTTGTATATGTGTCTGTTGTTCTTCGATTGATTTTTGCAATTGTTCACAGAGAGCGTTTATGGATTGAGCCTGTTGAGAAACATTTTCTAGTGTTGGCTTGTCCTCTTTGCGAGTAGCTTGTATTACGCGGTCAAATTCTTGTATTGCGCGGGTGATGCTCGCATAGTGTTTGTTCTGTGTAGCTATGGTTACTTTGGTGGCTTTAGCATCGCGTTGTAATTGTTTATACTGTTTATTGGCATTGTTTATCGTGGTTGCAACGGATCGTTCCATAGTAGTTAATGCTTCGTTCGTTTCTGCACGGAATGCTTTTTCTGATCGTTGTAGTAACTCTGTTATTAATTTTTCTAATTTAGTACTTTTGTTATGCAATAGATTAAATTCTTGCATAACCGACTGGGCATGTTTGGTAATTACGTCAGCAGATTGTTCTACTTCTTGTACTGATGTGTTTGAGTGAGGATTGTCATTAAGTATAGTAAAGTCATGATAATTGGCGACAACTTCATCAAATTCTGGGCTAATTTCTTCAGCTTTTTTTGAAATTCCTTCATGCATGGTGTTTATTTTTTGTTGCAATTGCTGCGTCTGCTCCGTTGGTTTATGGTGTTGTAGTCGTTCATAACTGTTTTTTGTTTTTAAGCGAATAGCTTGAAGTTGTTGTGCAAGGTGATAGATAGGATCTATCGCTTTTTTAACGTTGTGTAGAGCAGTCTGTTTTTTGCGCTCTTCTTCGATCATAGCCATTATTTTTTTTAAATGATTTTGAAGATTTTTGAAACTTAACG
The DNA here is from genome assembly GCA_026389015.1 of Candidatus Dependentiae bacterium. Taxonomy (NCBI): domain Bacteria; species Candidatus Babelota bacterium. The sequence continues at coordinate 89,456 of JAPLIR010000024.1, forward strand.
TTGATTGAGTAGTATGAGTTAGTAGAGCTCTTTCTTCATCAGTAGTCGTGAGGGAGTCGTCCATATTTAAGAAAGTTTTTTGCTCCTTCAAAACATTAGTCAATAATTCAGCGTCTTTTTTTGCTATTGTTTCGATAGCTTGTTTTATTTTGGGGAGTTCTAAAATGACAGGATCAACTGCTTGTGTTAATGCGGTAAAAGTTTGGCCAGTTGCCTCATATTCTCGAGCTGCTTTTAAATAGGAGTTGATCGCGATTTCTAATTTTGGAGTTCGGGGGGTCCAATTTGGGTCTTGTGCAGCAAATAAGCTGCCCGATAAAATACTGAGCGTTGCTAAAATAGATAGATGGATATTTGTTTTTTGAGATTTCATGTTTTTCCCTAGTTGAATTTTATTATTAATATTTGCTTTATCATTAATAGTAATGCTAGCGATAAAACAAGTCGAGTTGTATTTTATATTTTTTTAGCCCAGTGCTGTGTGCGCCAATCATCATATTGTGGAGCGGTTGTAACGATAATGAATGAATCGTAGGGCAGGTTGCAGGTGGGCGCGGAAAGTAGCGTATTTACGGTGTTGATGTAGGGTTAAGATGCTTCAAGGCGGAGGCAGAGATTAGAGGCGCGCAAGCGCCTCTCAGATTTATAGTCTCTATTTAAAGTAGCTAAAAATACCAACGATGAGTTCAATGAAAATCAAGATGGTAATGAGAATGGTGAGAATGTGTTCTCGAATGGCATCTACCTTGTGTTGATAGATTGTCTGTACATCCTTAATAATCTCTAATTTGCGGTCAATAGCGCTGTTCCAGTTCTTAATATCTAGTTTTTCCATGAGCAAGGTATACAGTTCTGAATAGTACGGCTCGCCAGCAAGCTTAACACTATCTTCCAATCGTTCGGTGACCACCGAGATGTCAGCTTTGAGCTTGCCCAGCGCAAACACCGAATCGGTCGTAAATAATCCAATGAAAGGGAAGTAAGCGCTCATTGGGGGTTTGCCAACTTGGCCTTCATAAATAAGATTAAGTTGTTGATCAAGAACACGATCATAATAACGCAATTCAAGTTGTTGAATGTTGGCAAATTCAAAGAAGTCTAAGAGTTCTTCGTATTCAGCATCGTAGAGGAAGGTGGCATAGGTATCGACAATAATCAGATCGCCTCTAAAATAACCAATCGCTGATTCAAGAAGGTCGTTTTTTTGATATTCAGCTAATGTTTTTGATTCAAAGCGTAGCGTAGATGCTATGATGCCGCCGTACAGTTCTTTCAGGCTTGTAATGCTGATAGCTTCGGGCTCAGGGTTAATTTGTATCACGGAGTATGATGATCTTGTTTGATAAAAATAGGGCTTATTAATGTGATCTTTAATGAGAGAAAAAACTGCTTTGATATCAACTGAGCTTTGTTCGTAGTAGGTGAAATCAAGTGCGGTGATATCTTTCTGGATATCTTCTAAAGTACCCTTGAATGGTATTTTGTAGGTAAATGATACTGCTCCAAAGTTGTGGATTTTGCAGCTGATACACTGAGGGCTTTCTCCAGTATTGGGGATCTCAATAGTGAGCGGTCGGTGATAATTTTTAAAATACTTTGGCAAAGCAAGCGGTACTGTTTTGACCGTAGTCATTTTCTCGATGCTTGCTAAGTTGATATCATCGCCAACATC
>JAPLIR010000025.1 GCA_026389015.1 Candidatus Dependentiae bacterium
GGGTTGTTTTGCAGACTTTCTAAAGTTGAAGCACTATGATGTCGACACACTAAAAAACGCTTTGGATAGAGTAACTCAATGGTATCTCAAAGAAGGCTTTTGGGATATGAAGGTACTCAAGCAGGATTTTGTACTGCGTGAGTATCCTGGGCACCAACAGCTTGTATTGACCATTGATGAAGGCCAGCGTTCATATTTAACCGCTCTTTCTATTGAATGTTGGAAGGAGCTTGAAACGCAAGGGCCATTTTCTCATTTGCAAAAGCAAGATTTGCATATTCCTTTTGATACGCAGTTGCTCCACGATCAGCGCCAATGGTTGCTCGAATATTTCCGCAAGCAGGGTTATTTTCATGTAGAAGTTAAACCTGATATACAGCGTAATCATGGTAATGTTGCGGTGACCTGGAAGGTAAAACTTGGGGAGTCAAAGGTCAGCTTTGGCAAAACAGTGGTAGTGGGTACTAGTAGGGTGCCGTTTGAGTATATCAAGCGTGAGCTTCAGTACCATGAAGGGCAAATTTGGGACAAAGATGCGCTAAAAAAAACATCTGCAAAGCTTAAAAATCTTGAGATTTTCGAAGGCATTCATATTTACCCCGATCAGGTAACCAAGCAAGAGCCCGAAAAGGCTATTATGGTAAAGCTGCAAGAAGACGACCCATTTGAGGTACGTTTGCGTGGTGGTTTTGCATTACAGAACTTCACACAACAATTTTCTGTAGATTCTTTGACCTATATGGCCGGGGGTGCCTTCATCTTTAAAAATCCCTTTAACAAAGCGGATCAGTTTAAGGTAGATGTTGATTTTGCTCGTGGTCATCGTGAAGTGGTTGCAGAATATCGTTTGCCATGGTTGTTTTCTCAGCCAATTCAAACGGTGTTTATGGGCTACAGTAACAAATACTTCCAGCCCGGTTTTATTGGAAGCAAACATAATGTGTATGCTACGACGCAGCATGGATTTCTCGTTGGATTCAACAGAAAATTTCGTGCGGTTGATGTTGGGTGCAACATAGGCTTTGAATTAATGAATACTGAGAGTGTAGTGGACAAGTGTGCTTTGGTTGAGGGCGTTGCGCGTGCCATCAATTTTAACAAGCAATTGTTTGATCAAAGTGTTCCTTCATTTCAATTAGAGCCGACCATGATGATTGATTTGTTGGATCAACAGATATCACCAACCAAGGGTTTATTAACCCTGCTTTCATTAAAGGGCTTGTTTCCTCTCAGCCGCTCGAGTTTAAATACCTATTCAATTAAAGCACTTGTTGAACAATCATTTTTTATGCCATTTAGATCGGTCGTGGGAGCTTTGAGGTTCCGCGTGGGGCATATTTTTCATAAAGAATTTAGCAATATTATGCCGATAGAGCGATTCTATTTGGGTGGTGCTAACTCATTGCGTAGCTATGACACCGACTTTGCCTCGCCATTAGGATCTTTTATTGGTGACAATGGTCAATGCCAGTATGCACCACAGGGTGGCAAATCAATGGTTAACCTTAATGCCGAACTTCGCTTTCCTATTTTTAAGCGTTTAGGAGGGGTAGTATTTCAAGACCTTGGTGCGTTAAGCAGTGATGGTTTTGCTACATTTGACCCCCGCAAGGTTCTCTTTGGAACCGGGTTTGGACTTCGTCTGGCGACACCCGTTGGACCACTGCGTTTTGACATCGCTTGGAAGTTGACAAAACCCGATCCATCGACACGATCCTATGCATGGTTTTTAACCTTTGGCCAGGCGTTCTAATAAAGGCTTTTTCCCAAAAATAGAAATTCTTTGCTTTCTGTTAAAAAAACAATTATTTTAAGGCAGTTAGGGGCTTATTTTGACACCTATATATGACGAGCAAAAACAGTATTTTTATCATTTAATTCATTTAGGGACTTGAGAATCATGAACGATCATTGCGAAGAACACGAATTCAGCCATAGCCATACAATAAAAGAAGAGCTTTTATGCCATTTCCCTTATGCAGTGTTTTCCGTTGCATTAAGTTTGGCCGTATTAAGCTTTGTTAGTTTTTTTTCATCCTTTAACAACAATATCGATGCAACCAGCCAAGGTGCACATTTATTGTTTCACTCTTTCCACTTCATGCATATCGTATTTGCAGCAACCGGTACCTTAATAACCTATTTTAGATTTTCTAAGAGTGTTTTAAAGGGGTTGATTGTCGGTGTTTTGACCGCTTCATTCTTCTGTACCGTATCAGATTCGATTTTGCCTTACATCGGCGGTCGTATGCTGGGTGTTGATATGCATTTTCATCTTTGTTTTTGGTCAGATCTAGATAAAATTCTACCATTCTTATTTGTAGGATTGGTTAATGGTTTTATCATGAGCAGGCACCATTCCTCAAAGCAATCAATGTATTCAACATTTTCTCATTTTATTCATATCTTAATTAGTTCATTTGCATCAATGTTTTACCTTGTGTCCCATGGTTTTGTTGATTGGGGTGCAGACATAGGTTTTATATTCTTGTTTTTAATTGTTGCGGTTGTAGTACCATGTACATTCTCAGATGTTGTAGTGCCAATGTACTTTGCAAAAAAGGCTGATAAGAAACATGAGAAGCATTAGGATAGAAAATCTTACTAAGGCGTTTGCCGGTGAAACTATCATCGAAAACATCAATCTTACGATCCCGAGCGGCAAATTTTTTGCTTTGCTTGGGCCGAGCGGCAGTGGGAAAACCACATTGCTTCGCTTAATCGCGGGATTTGATCAAGCGGATAGTGGAAAGATCTTTCTTGGTAATCAAGAAATTACCAATACTCCTATTAATGAGCGCAGAGTCAATACCGTATTTCAAAATTATGCTCTGTTTCCTCATATGAATGTCTTTGATAATGTTGCGTATGGCTTAAAAATTAAGCGTATTCCAACTGATATTATCGAACAACGTGTCATTAAAATTCTCAAAGCCGTACATTTAGAAAAATATATTTATAAATCTATTGCGCAACTTTCTGGTGGCCAGCAACAACGTGTTGCATTAGCCCGAGCAATTATCAATGAGCCTGAAGTTCTTCTTTTAGATGAACCATTAGCAGCTCTTGATTTAAAGATGCGTGAGCGCATGCTTATTGAGTTGATTGAATTGCAAGATACACTCAAGACCACCTTTGTCTATGTGACGCACGACCAATTTGAAGCTTTAACCGTAGCAGACTATATGGCTATCATGAATCATGATGGTGAGATCGAGCAAGTTGGTACACCAAAACAAGTGTATGAATTTCCGGCGTCTACGTTTGTGGCAAAGTTTGTTGGTACGACTAATCTTTTGCAAGGTACACTTTCTATTAAGCCTGACAAACAGGTCATTGTTATTCAAGCTCTGGGTGAGTACGAAGTAGTTGTGCCAAGCGACAAGCCATGGGCATCGGACAAAAGTGCCGTATTTATGAGTATTCGTCCCGAAAAAATTGAAATTAGCAAAAAAGAAGAAGTGGGATTTTCTAACCACGTTAAAGGCATTGTACAATCTATTGTTTATCATGGTCGCTCGACGCAGTACAATGTACGACTATCTAATGGACAGTTGTTGCAAGTTTTTGAACAAAACGAAGAACATTTCCCGCAAGAAGTCATTGAGTATGATGATCAGGTAAATTTGTATTGGCAAAAAGAGAATGTGGTGCTGTTAGAAAAATGAAACAAACTGATTTTAAGGGTGCGATAACCAAAGAAGTTTCTTTTTTTATGATAACGCCTGCGCTGTTATGGCAGGTGTTATTTTTCTATATACCACTGACCATGATTGTCGGTGCCAGCTTTATGTATCAAAGTGGCATCTCGTGGCAGCATTATAGCTCTTTACTAGAACTTCCTTATTTCAAGATCATTACTCGTTCATTATTATTCGCTCTCATCAACGCATTCGTATGTCTTATCTTTGCCTATCCAGCTGCCTATTTCTTGGCTCGCAATGTTAAAAAATGGAAAAACATCTTATTGTTTTCATTAATGTTGCCGTTTTGGACTAATATTTTAGTACAAATTTATGCATGGTTCTTTGTGCTTGAGCGTAATGGATTATGCAACACCTTACTCATGAAGCTTGGTTTAATTAGCGAACCATTACATCTTATGAACAGTTCTCTGACAATTCTTATTGTTATGGCGTACTGCTACTTGCCGTTTATGATTTTACCGCTTTATAGTAATTTGGAAAAACTAGATTCACGGCTTATTGAATCTTCGTATGATCTTGGCGCTAATAGCTGGCAAACATTTTTTAATGTAACGTTGCCATTGTCGTGGTCGGGCATTAAAACAGGATTCTTTCTTGTCTTTGTTCCTTCATTTGGAGAATTTGTTATTCCCGCTCTTATGGGAGGTTCAAAATATATGTTTGCTGGTTCACTCATCTCCCATTATTTCTTAACAGTACATGATACGTCACAAGGTGCTGCATTTACGTGTTTGAGTGGGGTGGTGTTATTGACTATTGCTATTGTGTTGAATTGGTATTTCAGTAAAAAGGCTTACGCAAGTCGGGGTCAATAATATGTCTATTTTTTCGCGCTACTTTTTCCCATCGATGGTGCTTTGTCTTTATTTATTTTTGTATATACCGATTATTGTATTGGTGTTGTTTTCTTTTAATGATAACGAGTTTACCTATCAGTGGTCATCTTTTTCATTACGTTGGTATCGCGAGTTGTTCGCATCAACAGAAATTTGGGATGCATTAAAAAATTCTTTAATCGTTGCGACTTCTTCGGTATTTTTAAGTATTACCATGGGCGTGCTTTTGGTTTTTTATAGTGGTAACAGCTTTTTTAAAAAATCATTTTTATTATTTTATGGCAATCTCGCTGTACCAGAAATTGTACTAGCAGTTGGCATGCTCAGTTTCTTTGCCTTCTTTTCTATTCCTCTAGGGCTTACAACTCTCATTGCTGGCCATACACTCATCGGCTTAGGCTATGTTGTACCTATTGTGCATTCACGGTTCATTGAGCTTGATGATCGCTACACAGAGGCATCATTGGATTTAGGCGCGACGCAAGGTCAAACACTCATGAAGGTGGTGTTGCCATTATTATCACCAGCATTGTTTGCCGCAGGGTTATTGGTATTTATTATTTCGTTGGATGATTTTGTCATCTCATTTTTCTGTGCGGGTTCTTCAGCACAAACATTACCCATCTATATTTTTTCTATGATTCGTGCTGGTGCATCTCCTGTGGTGAGTGCCTTGTCAACCGTATTGCTTGGTATGAGCAGTATTTTGGTGCTTATTTTTTCTTCATTACAGATTAAAAAAATGGATATACTACGATGAATATCAGAGATCGCTTTTTACCTTTTTTTGCACGTCTTTTTATTGTGCTTTTTTGGCTCAGCGTTTGTTTATTCTTTTTAGTAGTTCCTGGATTTGTCTATCGAACCTATATTTATAGCAACCAAAAAAGTATTACCGTTCTTACGTGGCCCGCTTTGGTTGATACGCAGTACATTCAGCAGTTTGAAAAAGATACGGGCATTAGGGTGCACATGCGGTATTTTGAAACGAATGAAGAGTTGCTCACCAAAATGCAACTGACCAATGGAAAGGGATACGATCTCATTATGCCTTCTGAATATATGGCTGAGGTGATGATTAAAGAAGGATTGCTCAAAAAAATAGATAAAACTAAGTTGGCATTCTTTAATCAATTACGTCCGCACCTTATTAATAACTATTACGATGCAGAGAATAATTATGTCATTCCATTCTTTTGGAGTATCTATGGTATTGCTATTGATAAAGATTATTTTGCAGGTAAAGAATTCAAATCGAGCTGGGGATTAGTTTTTGCTCCTAACGATAGTGGTTATTATGTCAGTATGGTTGACGATGGACGCGTATTGGCCTTGTTGGCAGCGCAATATCTTTATGGTTCGTTGTCTCATATCGATTCAATACAATTTGAGCAGATCAAACAATTGTTAATACGACAAAAGAAATGGGTAGAATTATACACTGACGATCGCGCCAATTTTCTTCTTGCTTCTAAAGCGTGTCCGGTTGCCGTGACATCGCATGCGGTTGTTGCTCGTATTATGCCTATGTTTAAAAATATCGAGTTTATTATCCCCGAAGAAGGAAGTTTTTTGAACATCGATGTATTTGCAATGCCAAAGACAACTAACAAAGACGATTTGGTCTATGCGTTTCTTTCTTACATGTATTCAGAAAGTTCGTTGAAGCACCACATGGAAAAGTTCGGTTATTTTTCTCCACTTAAAGATATTGCGGCCGATCAAGCTGCTATACCCTTGCCTACCGATGATCAGCTTGCAAAAGCTCATCTTTTTAAAAATATTCTCACGAAAGAACAGTTAAGCGATCTTTGGATTGCCCTTAAAGCGTAAACAAGTTCAGCATTATTAAAGGTTATTTTTATGCATGACACCCATTACAACAAATTTTATGTTACGACACCCATTTATTATGTAACGGCACGACCACACCTTGGTTCATTATATTCCACCTTGCTTGCCGACGTTGTCGCTCGTTGGAATATATTACAAGGAAAACAAGTATTCTTTTTGACCGGTACCGACGAACATGGTCAAAAGGTCGCTGAAGCAGCGCATAAGGCTAATAAATTGCCACAAGAGTTTGTCGATTCTTTCATTCATGCTTATAAAGAGGTTTGGTACAATTACGAAATAGCTTACACGCACTTTATTCGCACCACGGATGAGTATCATGTCAAAGCAGTACAAAAATGGATTGCTCGTTTAATTGTTACGGGCGATATCTACAAAGGCTATTATAAAGGTTGGTATTGCACGCCCGACGAAACCTTTGTAACGGAAAAAGATAGTGAGGTCGATAGTTCAGTTGCTCCTGCGTGCCCTTCATGTGGCAGATTAACCGTCATGGTTCAGGAAGAGACGTATTTTTTCAAGCTTTCAGCATATCAAGATAAGTTACTCAAATTTTACGAAGAACATCCTGACTTTATTGTGCCAAAAGAACGCGCACACGAAGTGGTGAATTTTGTAAAAGCTGGATTAAAAGATTTTAGTATTTCACGAACTACCGTCACTTGGGGTATTCCATTTCCTGACGATGCACACCATGTCACCTATGTGTGGGCTGACGCATTGAACAATTACATTACCGGGATTGGCTACGGTCAGCCTGGGCGTGAGCATGAGTTTAATTCTTGGTGGCCAGCTGATCTGCATATTCTAGGTAAAGATATTGTACGGTTCCATGCAATTTATTGGCCAGCATTCTTAATGGCCTCTGGTTTAGCATTACCAAAGCAATTGTTGGTCCATGGTTGGATTAAAGTCGGTGATCAAAAAATGTCCAAATCGTTGGGCAATGTTGTGGACCCAGAAGTTTTGTTTAAAAAATATGGCCCAGAACCAGTGCGTTATTATTTAGTCAAACAGATGGCTATTACGCATGATGGTGAATTTAGCATTGGCGATTTGGAACAAAAGATTGAATCTGATTTAGCGAATGATTTAGGCAATTTACTCAATCGTATGGTCAGCTTAGCGCATAAAAACGATGTCATTGAGCTGCCAGCTATTCATGAATGGTCTGAAAGGTCATTGGAATTGCGCGATGAAAGTTGGAATATGACCCAGGAGTTTGAAGGGTATATGGAAGATTATCTTTTTCATATGGCACTCGCTCGTTTGTGGAAAACTATTAATAAAACCAATGCGTATTTTCACGAACAAGAACCTTGGAAGCTTGCCAAAACTGACAGAGCACGGTTTATCGAAATTTTGTCAGCAACCTGTCATAGTTTAAAAACTATTGCGGTGTTGTTGTGGCCAGTCATGCCAAAGAAGATGGAACAGTTGCTCCATAGCTTGGGTTTATCAACCTTGTTAACTAATAACACATTAAAAAATTTAGAACTCAACAGCTGGGGACAACATTTTATGCTACACAAAATACCAAATCTTTTTGAAAAACCAGAACCAAAAGAAGAAGTTGTTGTTGTCGCTCCTGCGCAACCAGAACAACCACAAGTGCCAGAAATCGGCATTGAAGATTTTATCAAAGCTTTATTAATTATCGGTACTGTCGAACAAGCAGAAGAAGTGCCAGGGTCAGATAAGCTACTTAAACTACAAGTCAACTTCGGGCCACTGGGCATGCGCCAAATTCTTTCTGGCGTAAAAAAATCATATCAACCTACTGACCTTATTGGCAAGCAAGGTGTGTTTGTGACTAACTTGAAGCCACGTAAAATGATGGGCTTTGAATCGCATGGTATGATGCTTTTTGCGGTACATGATAACAAGCAAACATTTGTCACCATTGCTGGCGTTGTGCCAAATGGAACAAAAGTTCAGTAGTTATAAAACTACCAGCACAGGATAAATTATCTAACGATATACTTTCTATTGTGTAATGTAATCAAGATTAAATAGTATTTTTTATAGTATTTAATCTTGATTACATTAAGTAGGGATAATATTTTTATGCAGAAAAAAGTTGTTATTGTCGGTGCTGGTATTGCGGGTCTGACTGCTGCTACAGATTTGATTAATAAAGGGTATCTTGTTGAGATATATGAAACTAAGCCATATCCAGGGGGTAAGGCTTATGGGTTTCATGACGAGCGAGGATACCCTGTTGAGCATTCAGGAAGGGTTTACGGTAAATATTTTTCACTCTATGAATATATGAAACTAATACCTTATAAAAATGCATCTGTATTTGATAATCTAGTTCCTATTGAAACATATCTTATGTTGGAAACTTCAACAGGGAAAGTATTTAATCATATTCCAGATGTTACTGCCCGTGGGTTTAAAGGATATATAGGCCTTATAAAATTAATGCGCAGTTTTGGTGTAAGGTATTGGGATTTGTTTTTTTTATTTATTGAGTCGGTTAAGTATAGATTTTCATCTCGTTATCGTGATTATTTGAATACCATTAGTTTTAAACAAGCTATGTTAGATGGTTGGGGGCAACGATTTGGAGATTTTATGAGGCAATTTTTGACCATATTGATATCTGCAAAACCAACCGCTACCGCAAGCAGTATGTATCAAGAATTATTTTTAGTCATGGCTGCAGGTTTGCCCCTACCTAAGGATTGCACAGCAACCATTAATCTTTTGAATGGGCCAACATCAGAACGATTCATCGATCCATGGATCGAGGACTTAAAAAATAAGGGCGTTGTGTTTCATTTTAATAGTCCTGTAACTATACAGGGCAATACTATCTATCAAGCACAAGATAAAGAAGTAATAGCCGATGCCTATCTGTTTTGTGTTTCATTACCCGTTGCCAAAGAGCTATTTCCGCAGGAAGTTTTACCTTCAGTTCAATCAGAGCAGTGGACAAATGGTATGCAATTTTATTTAAAAGAGAGACCTTCGTTTTTGCCCCGTGATTACAGTGCTGGCTTTATTTGGAATCAACCATGGCGATTTGGTTTTTTTATGTATGATAATAATACCTTTTGGAAAAATGTTGTATTGCCTGAGGGCGTTAAGTGTGTTGCTTCGATTAGTTTTAATGATGCTCTTGGTAATGGAAAGATCTTTGGTAAGCCAATAACTGAATGTGCGCCAGAAGAACTTATTGCTGAAACGCTTGCTCAATGTGGTATTGATAAAAATTTAGTGATTGGTTATGTCATTGATCCTGCATTGCATTATGAACAGGGTAAGTGGACTGAATCAATGAGTCTTTTTGTTGTTACGCCAGAAGATTACCCTAAGTTAAATGATGGCAAAACGCAGTGTAAGAATAGGTTTTTAGTAGGTGAATTTACCAAAACTTTCAAAGAAATTCCTACTATGGAAAAATCGTGCCAAGCTGGTCAAGTTGGAGCGCAGAGAGTTATTGAATATCTAACGAGTGCTTATGTAAAGGGCTAATATAGATGGCATTTAATTTGTTGGCAAACAAGGTGTGCTTTTTATGGATTTGAATCCATGTAAAATGATGGGTTTTGAATATTATTACATGATGCTTTTTTGCTGTGCACAACAATTAGTAAACGTTTGTTACCATTGCTGGAACTGTTCCAAATGGAACAAAAGTTCAATAAAAAAAAATTTGTGATACGATTCATGGATATCAAAATATTTTAGATCTTTTTAAAGGACTATATTATGAAGCTATCCATGAATCGTATCCGTTTTTTTATCATTCTTCTCTTATTAAGTGACCGCTTATCTTACCCCTGCAGCATTGTGGGCTATCTGGGCGACAACTTCTGTAGTGCTTATATAGAACAAGGGCTCGATCGTCTTGAGTATCGCGGCTACGATTCAGCAGGCTTTGCATGTCTTAATGATAATCAAGATCTTGTCGTGCTCAAAGCAGAAGGTAAGTTAGAAAAGCTGAAAGAAAAATTAAAAAAAGATCCCATTGATGGTCACGTTGGCATTGGCCACACGCGTTGGGCAACGCATGGCGCAGCAACGGAAACTAATGCGCATCCTCAAACAGGGTGCGGTGCTCGTGTAGCGGTGGTACATAACGGCATTATTGAAAATCACTATCAACTCAGAGAGCAATTGAAAGCACAGGGTCACGTTTTTAAATCTGAGACTGACACGGAAGTGTTGCCGCATCTTTTAGAAGATTGTCTTGATAACAATCAAACGTTAAAAGATGCAGCTCTCGAATTAATCGGTAATTTGAAAGGTTCTTTTGCATTTCTTGCATTGATGACAGAACAGCCTGACACTATTCTTGCGGTGCGTAAAAGTTCACCAATGTGTGTAGGGCTTGGCACAAACGAAATGTTTATTGCTTCTGATTTTCTTGGCTTTGCGGGAAAAACAAATCAGGTAGTTTTCTTGCCGGATGAAAGTTTTGCGTTGATTACCAAAGACAGCATTGAGTTGTATAATTTTGATGGGCAGGCGTTGCCGGTGGTAATCAAGACACTTGATATCACACCAACAATCTACGACAAATTTCAACACGAACATTATATGCTCAAAGAAATTTATGAGCAACGCAATGCAATTCATGCAGCGGTGAATCATTACAAATCGCTTGGTGATGGTGTGTGGGAACAACTGGGCATTTCGGCTGAGTATGCACGGGATTTAAAATCAGTGCATATGTTTGGCTGTGGCACCTCGTGGCATGCGGCACGCATTGCACAATTCTTTTTTGAGATTATTTGCGGTGTTCCAGCAGCTGCGCATTTAGCGTCTGAATTTCGTTACATGCCGTTCTTTACGTCTCCCAATTGCGTATATGTTGCCATTTCACAATCGGGCGAAACAGCTGACACGTTAGAAGCATTGCGTATGATTAACTTGGTGAATATTCCCGTGGTTACGTTGACCAATGTGCCGTCAAGCACCATGGCACGCGAAGCATTAGGTCATCTGCCACTCAAGGCTGGCCCGGAAATTGCCGTAGCTTCAACCAAAGCATTCACTACGCAAATTACCGCACTCTATTGGCTTGCTCATTATTTAGCGCTCACCAAGGGTATTATCACGCAAGAAGAGATGACACAAGCGGAGCAAAATTTGTTTGAGGCAGCTGATGCATTGCAGGCTGTCATTGACACGTACAGACTTTCTATTATTCAAACGCACGCAAAAAAATATGCACAAGCAAAACGATTTATGTATTTAGGCCGCCATATTGGTTATCCATTTGCCATGGAAGGTGCGTTGAAGCTTAAAGAAATTTCGTACATTTTTGCGCAAGGATATCCTGCCGGTGAATTGAAGCATGGCTCAATAGCTCTTGTAGACCTTGAAACACCGACCTTAATTTTTTCACATTTAGATCCTGTGATTTATCAAAAGCTGGTGTCGAATGCACAAGAAGTCAAAGCACGCAAGGGACATTTGATAGCATTTGTTTTTGAAGGGCAAGAGGAACTCATTAAAATTGCCGACCAATCATTTATTATTCCTCGAGTGGCTCCACTACTCGAGCCGCTTGTTATGGCTGGCTTAATGCAATTTTTTGCGTATCAGGTGGCAAAAGAGTTGGGACATGATATTGATAAGCCTCGTAACTTGGCTAAAGCAGTAACGGTTGAGTAGAAGTTATTTAGTTTGAATAAAAAAGAGCCTCACTAATTTTAGTAAGGCTCTTTTTTTATAATTAACTCATGAAGATGAGAGGGAGAATTATTCTCCTGTCACGATTTTGGTGACATAGCTTGCGCTGCATGAACCGGCAATGATGCCGAGTAATTGAGAACAAAGCATTTTCCAGTTTGAGGTGTCGATTGTTTTGTGAAGCGCAGCGGTACCAAGTAATGCTGCTATTACTTTTGCTTCTCCCGTAAGTTGATCTCTACAAATACCGGTTCTGGCATGAAGACGTACATGGGTTATGTCTGGTAAAATTCTGCTTCGTAAAAATTCGACTAACACGCCTGCAGCTGCGCCTATGCCAAAACTTTTTGCAAATTCCTGAGCATATGTTGCATAATCAAAGCTTATTTGTTCTTCTACCGTTTGATCGGTATTTTGTTCTAAAGCTTCATCGGCAAGACTGAGGTGACTACCGAATACCAGCAAAGATAACGCTAGAAATATGCATGGCTTTGTCATAAGGGACTCCTTATTGTGGGGAATAGAAAAATGCTTTCATCGACATCATACTATTGAACTTATAAAAAATTCAATAATGTGATGTCGATGAATTTCTTATGCTTTTTCTACTTTTTTATAGCCACATTTTTTGTCGTGGCAGAGTAAGGTAATGGTGCCATCTTTAGCTACTTTTTTAACTAAGAAGGGTAACTTGCAGTCAGGACACGGTGTTTCTACGATATCGCCAAACACAGCAAACTTACATTTTGGATAGTTTGAACATCCCCAGAAGCTGCCGCCGCGCCATTTACGTTGCACCACTTCACCACCGTCCGCTGGACATGGAAATCCGGCCTTGATTTTGTGAATGTATTTGCACGTTGGGTAATTTGAGCAGGCAATGAATGGTCCATAGCGACCAACAACTTGGCGTAGTGGACTGCCGCAGGTTGGACATTTTTCATCAAGTACTTTTGGTTCTTCTGCTTCAACGCATTCAAGTTTATTTTCTTCTGTTCGGTGGAAGTTGCAGGTGAAGGTACATTCAGGATAGTTAGGGCAACCTAAGAATTCACCTGTTTTGCCAAAGCGAACAATTAATTGTTCTTTCTTACAATTAGGGCAAATAACTTCAGTTTTTTCTACGGTACGCTTGCTATCTTTGCCTTTAAATTTAGTTAAATCTTTTTGGAACCCTGTATAAAATTCCCTTAAAAGCTTGTCTCGTTCAAGATCACCACTTGCTACTTTATCTAAATCTTCTTCCAAGTGCGCCGTAAACTTAATGTCCATAATGTCGGGTAAATTTTCCACGAGCATTCTGGTGACGATCATGCCAAGTTCTGTTGGTACAAAGCGTTTTTTGTCATCCAGTGTTGTGTAAGAACGTGCTTGGATGGTACTTAAAATTGTTGCATAAGTACTTGGACGGCCTATGCCTTCTTTTTCCATTTCTTTAACCAACGAACCTTCAGTATATTTTGGTGGTGGTTGGGTAAAGTGTTGTTTTGGATCAATCTTTTCTAAATCAATAGCTTCTTTTGCTTTCAACGTTGCCGGAATAGTAACCTTACCTTCTTTTTCTTCTTGGTCATCAGAGGCTGAATATACCTTTAAGTAACCATCAAAAATCAAGGTTGAGCCAGTAACACGGAAGGTGAATGTGCCACCCTCGATAGTCACTTGACGTTGTGCATATTGAGCCGGTGTCATTTGGCAGGCAACAAAGCGCTTCCAAATTAATTCGTATAATTTTAAGGCATCTTTAGGTAAATAAGCTTTAACCTTATCGGGTGTCAGGTTAACGTCAATAGGGCGAATCGCTTCGTGCGCGTCTTGTGCTTTGCCTTTTTTACTTTTTTCAAAGTTATTTGCTTTGGTTGGCACGTACTCTTTTGAATAGTGCTTTTTGAGGTATTCGCGGGTTTGTGTGAGTGCCGTGTCAGAAATTCTGAGCGAGTCGGTACGCATATAAGTAATTAAAGCTACGGGCGAACTAGCATCACCAAGCGGCATACCTTCGTATAATTTTTGTGCCACTTGCATGATTTTTTTAACCGAAAAGCCTAGTTGGTTAAAACCTGCTTGTTGCAAGGTACTGGTCATAAATGGCGGTAGCGGATTTTTGATTCTAGTTTTATCGATGATAGATTCAATAACAAAATCACTTTTTTTGAGCTTTTCTACAATAGCTTGTGCTTCTTTTTCGCTTTTGATTTCAGCTTTTTTCTTATTGATGTGCGTTAACGCGGCAATAAGGTGTGCTTTGCCATGAGCAAAATCACCATCAATGGTCCAGTATTCTTCAGGTTTAAAGCCTCGAATTTCTTCTTCGCGGTCGGCAATTAAACGCAATGCAACCGATTGTACACGGCCAGCTGATAAGCCTTTGGCAATTTTTTTCCACAAGACAGGAGAAACTTCATAGCCCACCCAACGATCAAGAACACGGCGAGCTTGTTGAGCATTCACCTTGGGCATATCAATTTCGCCTGGATTTTCTATGGCTGCCTTAATTGCTGGTTCAGTAATTTCGTTAAAAGAAATACGATGAATTTTGCTTTTATCTTTTACGACTTTTTTGATGTCTTCTGCTATATGCCATGCAATAATTTCACCCTCACGGTCAGGATCGGGTGCAAGATAAATATCTGCGGCAGTAGAAGCTTCTTTGCAGATATCTGCAATAGTTTTATCTTTATCGGGCATCACCACGTATTCTATATTGATTGTGTCTTTATCAATGGTCACGCCAATCTTTTTTGCAGGCAGATCTTTGATATGTCCAACAGTGGACATGATTTTAAAGTCCTTGCCAAGGAACTTGGAAATCGTTTTGATCTTTGCGGGAGACTCTACTATGAGTAGCTTTTTTGCCATGCCTAACCTTTATCCTTCGTTCAATGCGAATAAAATCTATAACCTCGCGCTCTATTTCATTAATGTTATAAAGCAAAATCATTTAAAAGCAATTGCTTATTTTAAACGAGATGTTAATAACTTTGCTCTATTACTATCTTTAGAATAAGGCAATTATTTTCTAAATGTCAAATAAAATATTGAATCGCTTGAGAATTGTATCGTTCTATGCTACTTTTTGCTGGTGATTAAAAAGTATTTTTTATGATAAGGGAGTTCAATGCAATTATTAGATGTGTGGAAGAATACATTAACCTTATATAAACCGCAAAATTTAAAGCTTTTTTTCTTGGTTACCCTCAAATCGGTGGTAGAGACCTATAAAATTATGGTGGGTACCTTTTGGCCTCTTGTTGTGGGGTGTTCTGCGATAATGATTATTTCTGGTATTTTGCTAAAGCCATGGATTCCTATTGTTCTAGTATCAGGAGAGATACCAGATTCGGTATCATTACTTACTGTTTTATTACTCATGTTGGCAGTAATAGCTCCTTTTTTAAGTTTTTATTATCTATATTTTTTAATGTATTTGATCGCTCGACCTTCTGTAGATCTAAAAGACTATGCGTATCTTAAACAATATTGCCGTTATTTTTTCTGGTTTTTAATAGTTTTTGTGCTTCCCTTTGAGTTTCCCATTAAGGCAATAGTCTTATTTTTGGGATTTTTTACTGATTATTTTACATTTTTTTATCTTGATTCACATGGTGGATTTTATACGTTATTCCCCTCAATAAAGCGAGCAGGGAAGATGCTGTTATATACACTGCCAGTAGTGATACCATTAATAGTATTATCCTATGCATATGCATTTGGAATAAAATTTTTATTTTGGTTTGGCTCTGTAGAAGAATCCATTAAGGCATTCTTGGCATGCCCCTTGGCGATGTCTTTGTTTGTTTTTATAGATATCTTTATAGTACAACCAATTTCCATCTGCGTTATGAGCAATCTGTACACCAAATACCTGCATGAGAATTTTGAACTCTATTTTGAGCAAAAGGGTTAATAATGAATATTCTTGCATTCATTCGCACGCTTATCTCTAAATTTTTATTGGTAGTAATATTTATCCTCTTTGCGCCCGGCATTATGATTGCCGCAGCAATTCCCAAAAAATGGCTTTTTAATAGCCGGATATTTTTTATGTTTGGCGATCTTTTATTGTGGTTCATTCTCAAGGCTTCTTTTTTGCCTGTTAAGGTTTTTGGATTAGAAAATGTTACCAAGGAACCATCGGTTTTTGTGGCAAATCATCAATCGCGGCTTGATATGTCGTTAGTTAATGAAGTGGTAAAAAGTCGGCCGCATATATGGATGGCTACTGCTGACATTAAACGTATGCCTGTCTATCGATGGTTGACCAATTTTTTGGTTTTAGTAGATGTAGAAACACCTATGAAAGCTATGCGGTCATTATTAGAAGCAATTAAATTGTTAAATGGTAGTAAGCTTGATTTAGTTATATTTCCTGAAGGTGCTATATATAATGATGGTGTGTTACACGATTTTTTTTCTGGGTTTGCTGTCGTAGCAAAAAAAACAGGACGTCCCGTCGTGCCGATATGTATTCAGGGTGTTGAAAAAGCTTATCCGCTTAAAACATTCCTCGTCACGAGGGTTCCTATCACCGTTACTGTTGGCAAGCCGTTTGTGTATCAAGAGCATGATACTGAAGAAGTATTTAAAGAGCGGGTACGTGCCTGGTTTATTGAAACTCTAAAAGCATAAAAGGTGAATTGTGAAAATGCTTATAGTCTTACGAACATTATTGTCCTATTTTTTGTTGGCAGCGTTAGTCATTGTTTTTATGCCATTCTTTTTTATCATTACTTTTATTCCTGTGGGATCTCTTTTTAAAAGCAGATTGTTTTTTTGTATTTGGTATGTATTTTATCGTTTAATGCTGTATTGTTATTTTCTGTCGGTAACAATTAAGGGGCGAGAAAACATACCAAATGAAGCGGCTATTTTTGCGGTCAATCATCAGTCAATGATGGATATACCCTTAGTTGATGTGATACTAGCTGGACGACCTCATGTATACCTTGCAAATTTAACCTATAGAAAATCATTATTACTTACATGGCTTACTAGAATTTCATGGCCGATTGATGATTCAACACCGTTAAAAGCGATGAAAAGCTTGTTGCGGGCAATAAAGGAAATTAATAATAATCCAAGTATACATGCAATTATTTTTCCGGAAGCTGGTCGTTATGTTGATGGTAAGGTTCATGATTTTTTTTCTGGGTTTGTATTATTAGCAAAAAAAACTGGTCGTCCTGTCGTGCCGCTTTGTATATTTGGTATTAATAAAGCGTATCCTCCCTATTCTTTTTTAATTCATAGGGTACCTATTACCATAGTGATTGGTAAGCCGTTTATCTATCAAGAGCACGATACTGATCAAGTATTTAAAGATCGTGTATATACGTGGTTTCTAGAACAACAAAAGGGTGCTTAATGATTATCGTTACGATATTACGAACACTGCTATCGTATTGTTTGTTTGTGGTATTATTTATTATTTTTACACCGTTTTGGATTATTAATGTTGTGGTGTCAAAAGATTGGCTTTTTAAAAGTATTTTGTTTTGGCAAACATGGTCGCTGTGGAATCGTTTAGCGATTGAAATTTTATTCTTACCAATTACTTTTATTGGTCAAGAAAATGTTTCTGATGAGTCTGCTATTTTTGTTATGAACCATCAATCAGGGCGCGATGCTTGGTTGATTGATCGAATTTTTATGAGCAAGCCTCGAGTTGTTTTGATGAAAGAAAAATATGTTCTTTCAATATTTAAGACAGTAAGTATCCCCGTTGATATGTCCACACCGCTTAAGTCTACAAAATCATTATTGCGCGCCATAAAAATGCTTAATGATAATCCAACATTAAATGTTATGATATTTCCCGAAGGTACCCGTTATAGCGATGGCAATATTCATGATTTTTTTTCTGGCTTTGTTATACTAGCAAAAAAGACGAGCCGTCCTGTGGTGCCCATACGTATCTTTGGTATGGAAAAAGCCTATCCGCGAGGTTCGTGGTTGATTCATAGGGTGCCAATCACGGTAGTTGTCGGTAAGCCACTTGTGTATCAAGAGGGCGATACAGATGAAGGGTTTAAGGAGCGGGTTCACATGTGGTTTGTTCAACAAAAAAAGGATTAGAGCGTGGATTATTTTTTACGTCTGGTACATCCTGTAGTTCTTTATATTTTAATTCCCGTGTTATTGCTTGCGTTGTTGATTCGTGCCAGATGGCATAAAGGAATCATGTATCGTTATCCATTGGCTTCATTGCTCAAATCTCATGGTAAAGCAAGTAAGCATCCTTATAAAAAAATATTTTTCTTATGTCGTTTTTTAGTACTTGTTCTGTTGGCATTTCTTATTGCAAAACCTCAATTAGTTGATTCTCGTGCAACGGTCAATATAGAAGGCATCGATATTGTTTTGGCTGTAGATGTTTCTGGTTCTATGCAAATCAAGGATGATAAAAATGATCAACGTTCTCGTATTGATATTGCAAAAAAAGAGGCTGTTCGTTTTATCAATAAGCGCGACAATGATGCCATTGGCTTAGTGATCTTTGGACAAGATGCTCTATCTCGGTGTCCTATAACGCTCGATAAAGAAATATTAAAAACGATTGTGGATGAACTGGAAATTGGGATTATTCCTCACGAAGGCACTGTGCTTTCTACGGCGCTGATCACGTCAGCCAATCGTTTAAAAAATTCAAAATCAAAAAATAAAATTATTATCTTATTAACCGATGGTGAGCCCAGCGAGGGTGATATGTCTCCTGATGTTGCCATAGATGCGGCAAGAAAGTTGGGCATTAAAGTCTACACGGTCGGTATTGGTAATGATAAAATTCAACAAGTTATGCATCCATTTTATGGGCCAATGACTATGCCACGAGTTAATACAGAATTGCTTACCAGAATAGCACGAGAAACGGGCGGCAAATTTTTTATGGCAAAAAATGCTCATGATATGCGGGTGATTTATGATACGATTGATGCATTGGAAAAAACAAAAATAGAAGCCCCGGTATTTAGTCATTATTGGGATATTTTTATTCCGGTTGTTTGGATTATTTTTGGGTTACTTATGTTTGAATTACTCGCATCATCTTTCTTTTGGTTTGGGGTATAAGTATGGTATTGAGCGGTATTACATGGGGCGCATTAGAGAATATTTTTATTGTTGGCGCACTCATATTGCTGACAATGTTGTTACTTGGTTATCGTGTCTATCGATCAAAAAAATCTGTTGCACAATTGAGCTCATCACGAATTGCAAGGCAGTTTCTTGTAGGTTTTTCTCTTGTAAAATTATATGTAAAATCTTTTTTGTTTGTGCTGGGAATGGTGTTTTTACTCATAACGTTATTGCATCCACAGTGGAATAAAAAAGAAGAAATAGTGGCGCAACATGGGCGAGATTTATTTATTGCACTTGATGTTTCGCGCAGTATGTTGGCGCAAGATTGTTTGCCTAATCGCTTGGAATGTGCCAAGGCAAAGATAAAATCGCTAGTCAAAAAACTTTCGTGTGAACGCGTAGGGTTGGTTATTTTTTCTGGCACTGCATTTATTCAATGTCCATTGACCACCGATTATGGAGCATTTTTTATGTTTCTCGATCAAGTAGATGTTGAAACTATTGCTTCGGGCACCACGGCATTGGATCAAGTAATTCAAAAAGTGCTGGGCGCATATACTACCATGCAGGATCGTAAAACAAAATTGCTTATGTTGCTCACTGACGGCGAAGACTTTTCAAGCAATTTACAACGTGTCCGACAACGTGCGCAAGAACAAGGATTGAAAATTTTTGCTATGGGCGTAGGTACTGAGCAAGGCGCTCCAATACCTTTGGTGGACAATCATGGCAAACAAATCGGCCATATTAAAGATAAAAAAGGATCAGTTGTTATTTCTCATTTAAACGAAGGCATTTTATATAATGTTGCGCAAGACTCTGGTGGCACGTATGTGCGTATGACGAGCGATGATGCTGATATTAAATCAATTATTGCGCACGTCAATTCGTTTGAAAAGGATCTGCTGGAAGACAAACGTATGAGTGCCTTGCAAGAGCAGTATCATTGTTTTCTCGTAGTAAGTTTCGTTTGTTTTTTATTGGAATGGTTATGGTAGCATACACAAAAATAGTGATTGGATTTATTTTATTTCTGTCTCATGCAACAGGATATTGTTTCTTCGCGCATGATAGAGCAGCCCTTTTGATGCAACAGGAAAAATGGGATGCGGCTAAAGAAAAATTTAAAGTGATGATGGTAGACAATTCTGATTGCCCCAAAACACTCTATGACGCGGGCGTTGCATCCTATAAAACAAAAGATTTTAAAGAGGCGTATGCGTATTTTAAAAAAGCAGCTTCCGTAAAAGATTCTCCAGATGCTTTAAAAGAGAAAGCACACTTTAATAGTGGTAACGCTGCTGTTGAATTAAAACAGTTAAAAGAGGCTGTTGATAATTACGAACAAGTCTTAAAACTAAATCCTCATAATAAACAGGCTGCGCATAATCTTGCAAAAGTTAAAGAGATGATCAAACAACAAGAACAGCAAAAAAAGCAGCAGCAAGATAAAGAGCAGCAAAAAGATAACAAGGATAAAAAAGACGATAAAAAAGAGCAGGACCAGAAGGACAAACAAAAATCAGATCAGCAAGAAAAAAATGATCAGAAAAATGATCAACAAGAGCAACAACAAGGCGATAAGAAAGATCAATCAAAAGATAATGAGCAGTCGAGCGATAAGCAAGACCAGAAAGATGAATCGCAGGAGCAGTCACAAGAAGAAAAAGATGCTCAAGATAAGCAAAAGCAAGAACAATTAAACAAACAACAGCAAGAAAAAAATAATAAAGAGAAATCTGAATCTGAGCAGCAGAAGAATGAACAAGAAGCTGCAAAGAAAGATGAACAGCAAAAAGCTGCCGAACAAAAACAGCAAGAAGAGCAACAAGCATCTGAAGCACAAGCTCAGCAACAGGACGAATCGGCCGTTGAAAAAAAATTAGATGCCAAGCTTGTTCGAGTGCTACAAGCGCAGGAAAAAAAAGATGCTGTAATGAATAAGATGATGGTAAAGGCAGCAGTTAATGAATCAATGGCGGGAAAAGATGGACAAAATTGTTGGTAAAATAAGCGTAGTGTTACTGAGTATGTTTGTCGCATTGCAGCTACAGGCAGGCATGGTTCTTACCGTAGCAGATAATAATGGCGATGCTGTGCAAGCCATAGGCATTGGACAACCCTTTGTGCTGCAAGCCGCTATTGATGGTGGTGGGTCTGTCAATGAGTGGCCTCGTATCGAGGGGCTCGATGGTGCCTACGTGCGCGATAATGGCATGATGCGTATGACAATAAATGGAAAAACTACACTAAAATATTCTTACAAAGTGCGTATTGACACGGCTGGTACGTATACCATTGGGCCGGCATCGGTTATGCAAGATGGTTCTATGATTACTTCCAATAAAGTTACCGTACGCGTGACCGATAAACAAACTAAACCTGATGCAAGCAATACACAATCAAATGTGGCTTTTTTACGGCTAGCAATGAGCCAAGATCGTGCGGTTGTTGGAGAAAAATTAGTTTGCTCTTTGCGATTGTATTATACCAATGAGGTGATTAATATATCACCAATAGAACATGCTCCTATCCATGGATTTCGTTTTGACACCAATGTTTGTCAGGGTAAAGGGGCTGAGACCATTAAGGGCATTGAGTATAACTATTTTGAGCTTAGCTGGGATGCCTATCCGCTTGAACCGGGTAAAAAAATAATTCCTGCGTATGCGGTAGATTTTTTTGTTCAGTCGCACAAGCAAAATCCGTACAATGCTGCCATGGCACTCTTTTTGGGCAGGTCTCAGGGGGAGCATAAACGCATTTATTCAAATGCTGTTTCAATACAGATCGATCCACTGCCAACTACGCAAAAAACTGTTCACGCTATCGGCGCATTTACTCATTTTAACGCTACATTAGAGCCTGGTGTAGCACGAGAGGGCGAGGGAATGGTTCTCACCCTGGAATTGCAGGGTGATGGCTCTATTGATAAAGATAATGCTTTAGCTCTTTTGCAAGGGATGCCTGCATCGTTTAAATTTTATGATTCCAAAAATTATGTGGTTGATAAAAAATCTGCTGACGATACGACCAAGCACTATTTCGAATTTATTGTGCAAGGTCTTGAACGTGGCGATTGGCAGGTTCCGGCACAATCGTTTACGTACTTTGATGTCAAGGGTCGTTCGTATAAAACATTAGAAACATTGCCACTTTCGGTGATGATTCTTCCGTCAGTTGCTGCAAAGCAATCGGTTGTGATTCCGCCAGTTACTGCTGTTGATGTAGTAGAAAAAAATGATGTTGCAGTAGTCGAAGATGAGATTAAACCAGTTTATCGATCAATGCCTTGGGTAAGGACTAAAAGTTTGGCAATGCCATGGTGGGCATTCATATTTTTTATGGCGCTTCCTTTTGTGTTTATGCTTGTTGTGTATTTTAAAAAAAGCTTTGGCCTCGTACGTTTTTCATTTTATAATCTTACGGGTAAAAAACGAGCTTTTGACGTGGCACGCAAACAAATAGACAGAGCTCTCCAAACAAGAGAAAATGCGCAAATATATCACGCTTTTATACAGCTTTTTGCTACCAAATATGGTGTTGATACGCATCAGGTGACGCAAGAATTTATGAGTGAAAAATTAAAGTCTTGTGGTATTGATGATACTGGTCTAGAAGAATGGCACGAATTTTTTACACAACTGTCGGCATTGGTATTTTTTGCAAAAAATTATGGGTCAAAAGATATTGCGTCAAAAGCCTATGCGTGGCTTAATAGATTAGAGAAAGCATTATGAAAAATCTGAGCTTCTTGTCAAAATTCTTTTGGATTGAGAGTAACAGTATTGCACCCTTCGACAAAGCTCAGGGACGACGGCGAGAGGAACTACACACTGCCGTCCTGTCTGAGCCTTGTCGAAGACGTCTTCGACAATATATTCTTGTAACTATTTTATTTAGTTTACATATGGTGCGCGCTGATACAACGCAGGAATTATTGTTGCGTGCGTATACCTGTTATCAGCAGAAAGATTTTTCTCAGGCATATACTCTCTATGAATCTATAGAGCCCAAGGATCTTTTGGTGTGGTATAACATGGGCAACTGTTGTTACAAGCTTGGCAATGTTGTTCAGGCCGTTGCGTATTGGCATAAGGCGCGGCGCCATGCATTGCCCGAAGAGCGGGCGACTATATCTTATAATATTGATGTTGCAGAGATCCAACTTGCGGTGTCAGGCGAGCATGGTGTGCTTGCAAAACTTGAGCGAAAGCTCGATGCGGCGCCACTCTTTTGGTTGCAGATTATGTTTTTATTTTGCTGGTTTTCTTGCTTCTTTTTTATAAAAAAATATAATCGAGGTACAAAATATAGGGCGTTATTCGGTAGTATACTTATTATCGTAACGTTGAGTAGTGGTTTAGCAGTAGTGATAAAATATAAAAGTTTACAACAAAGGGGTGTTGTTATGAAACCCAATGTATCAGTATTTGCTGGACCCGATCAACAGTACCATGTAGTTGGTGTACTGAATGCCGCTTGCCCGGTAACTCTTGTAGAAGAACGAGAGTCATGGTGCAAAATTAAGCATCAACGATGCAGCGGTTGGGTGCCGAAAGAGATGATCACGGTAGTATGAGCATGGTAGAAAAATTATCTCAATCATTTGACCATATCTATTCTTTCTTTAAGCGACATGCTGTTATTTCTATCAAAATATCTTTAGCTGTCCTTGTGGTGGTGTTGTGTTCATTAACGTCAGTATTGCTGTATGAGTATCGTTTTTTTAAGATCCAGACAGAGAAAATGTTGGAGCTTAAGGAAGATTATCGCAACTATGTGCTGGCGGTAAAAAAAATTCTGCATGACTACAACCGAACAAAGGTCCGCTTAGAAGAACTTGAAACCCTGGTGGTTGAAAAAAAAAAAGAGTTTGAAACATTAGGCATTGGTCTGCAGGCAACTTTTCCTGAGGGCGTGCGCGTGTATTCAACCGATGATGAACAAGAAGAGCAAGAACCTTTTCCGCTGGTCAATCGGGAGCTTGAATATCTTAAGCAATCCACGCTTGATTATCTTAAAGAGCAGAAATTAAGTTATCTAACCCAACGTATGGGGTCTGATGCCTGGCGTGAGTACACTGATCATATTATCGAACGTGATAAAGCTGCTGCAGATAAAAAAAGACCTCAACGTTCAAAGCGTGTCTATCGAAAGCAAGCAAGGCGTCAATCGCGTCAAAAGGTTCATTCTCAGCCGCGAGAGCGTGTGCATGACATTGCTATGCACTGGCCCATCGAACGTTCGCATTTCTGGTTGAGTTCACCATTTGGTCCACGCAAAAAACCCAACGGAGCTTGGGGGTTCCATCATGGCATTGATATGGCAGCGGTCAAAGGGACTCACGTTAAAGCAGCAGCCGGTGGCGTTGTTGTTGAGGCGCGGCATTCGTCAGGCTATGGTAAAACAATTGTGATTGCTCATACGGGTAAATATCGTACGCGGTATGCGCATTTAAATTCTATGCGTGTGTCTGTGGGGCAAAAAGTTGAATCAGGTCAGTATATTGGCAATGTGGGCGCAACTGGTTTTGTACGCAGCAAGCGTGGTGGCGATGCATCTCATCTGCATTTTGAAGTATACGCATTTGGTAAACAAGTTAATCCCAGTTATTTTCTTGCATGAGTAACATGAGAAGAGCATTCTATGAAGCATACTAGTGATACCGATACAAAAAAACGTTCAGCATTTGTTGGCTTTCTTGATGTTGCCGCAATTGTTTGTATTGCCTTCTTAATTCGTACTTTTGGTTATGGGTTATATCGTGTGCCTACTGGTTCTATGGAATCAACGATGTTGGCCGGTGAGTTTTTTGTGGCTAATAAAGCTGTCATGCTTTTTTTATCACCGCAGGGCGGTGATATTATTAGTTTCAATGATCCTACTTTCTCTTATTCAACAAATAAGATTCAAGCTTTGTTTCAGCGCTATATGTGGGGACCATCAAATTGGACAAAGCGTGTTATTGGCGTGCCGGGTGATCGCATGCAGGGAGTGATAGAACAAGGTAAGCCTGTTGTGTATCGCAATGGTGTGCGGTTGGATGAGTCGTATGTTAATCGTTACCCACTCATTGGTGTGTGGCATGAAAAACCAAAAAATAGCCTGGCGATGTCTGATGAACAAGTTTGCCAAGAGTGGTCGTTTAAAGTGTATGATCCTGCAAAACCCTACGGCAATCAGCCGTGGTATGCCATTGACGCCGATTGTGTAATCTGTGATGCCTATGGTAGAACAATAGTACGGGAGCCTGGCGAGTTGCTTCAAGAAAGATCGCCAGCTGATCGTAATGGAAATTATTGGAATGGTTCAGATGAATTTTATGTTGAGCTTGGGTCTAACGAGTATTGGGTGATGGGAGACAATCGGCTTAACAGTTACGACTCACGTACTTTTGGTCCTTTGCATAGTCGTTTTATTCATGGAAAAATTGTGTATCGATTAGCATCGGTTGATAGAGTGGCTTCATCAGTTTTATATGATATACTGATGCATCCTCGTGATTTTTGGCAATCAATTCGTTGGGAGCGATGTGCGCAAAGGGTGACATAGTGGTAGTGAAAGTAGATAAACGTTCAGTTGTTACGATAAAGGATCATATATATGAGAATGCAAACGGATAAAAAAACAGGCGCACTAGCATTGATAAAAGAGTTAGTTATTCTTCTACTCATTGTCTTTGTTGTTCGCACTATCGGTTTTGGTTTATATCAAGTGCCAACCGGTTCAATGGAAACTACCATTTTAGTTGGTGAGCGATTCTTTGCAGAAAAATTTACTCCATGGTTTTCAAAGCCAGCGCGCGGCGATATCATAGCTTTTAATCAACCAGAAACAATGTACGTCTACTCTTCTAATCCTGCAATATTGTTTGTTCAACAGTATATCTGGGGGCCAGTGAATTTGACCAAGCGTGTTATTGGTTTGCCTGGTGATAAAGTCAAAGGTGTTATTGAAGATGGCAAGCCAGTCATTTATATTAATGATGTAAAGTTGGATGAGCCGTACGTAAACAAATATCCGCTTATTTCGGTGTATAAAGAATCCCTGCAAGAAGTGGATAAACTGAGTGAAGCCTATTTGACCGAGTTGCTTTTAACTGGTCGGATACGTTCATCTGATGTTAATGAACTTAAGGGAAGAGTAAAAGAACAATTTGCAACACAAAAATCATTTGATCCTGCAGTGAGTTGGGACAAGCAACCGTTTTATCGCATTCAAGAAGATCGTATTGCGCTTAACGGTGAAGGTGAACCAGTAATACGTTATCCGTATACAGTGTTAATGCCAGATCAAAGACCGATCCAACGTGGTAATGGCAATTATTGGGGTAACAGTGCCGATGAGTTTTATATAGAATTAGGTCCTAATCAGTATTGGTGCATGGGAGATAACAGGCTTGGTAGTGGTGATTCACGATACTTTGGGCCCGTTGATGGTAAGCATATCCATGGCAGGATTTTATACCGGATTTGGTCTATGGACAGCGATGAATCATGGTGGATTTTAGATCTACTCAAGCATCCTATAGATTTCTGGACACGTATTAGGTGGAATCGCTTTTTTGAGCGTGTTAGATAGGAAAAGCGCTTAAAAGCTTGCAGGATCACGAAATTCTGGTACATTTAAAGTGTCGTTTTTACGACGTCCTATTTTTGATAATGAGTAGGTAGTAATGGCGGCATAGCCAAGTGGTAAGGCATGGGTCTGCAAAACCTTGATCCCCGGTTCGACTCCGGGTGCCGCCTCCAGTGATTGAAAGCTTTGTATTTGATAGGTGTGCCGGGATGGCGAAATTGGTAGACGCAAAGGACTTAAAATCCTTCGAGCGTTAGCTCGTGCCGGTTCGAGTCCGGCTCTCGGCACCAGGCTTCACTAGGTTCTTCTCGCTCTGCTCGTAGAGCTAGCTACGCCTGGCTGACGCCAGTAAATAAAGAAAAAATTGTTATCTTTTTTTAAAGATATAAAACAAAGAGGGGCTGCAAACCAAATTGCAGCCCCTCTTTGTTTTATAAAAAGCTATCTTTTTTTTGTAAGGTTAATTTTCTGGATTATTTTGGTCGCTTTGAGAGTCAAAAGGGGTGTTGTTGGCCCTTCTGACAATTGGATGTTCTCCTGCCCCGACTTCAGCTGCCAAAACAAATCTTAATGCTCTTGCAGCTGTATATTCTGGTTGTGCGCGTTGTGCTTGGCGAGCTAGGCGTGCTTGTGTGCGTCGATGTGTGGATACTTCATCATTGCGTGCATATATTCTATTAAGCTCTTCTTGACTCAATTGAGCAGATTGGCTTTGGGGTTGTTGTATTTGTTGTGCCAGGGGTGCATTGTTTACCTGTGGTCGTGGTGGAGTTTGCGGGTGCTGTATTTGGCTAGCCTGTGTTTGTTGTGCAGTGTTGCCAGGATTACCTGTGCCTGCGCCAGCACCATCTTGCATAGCAAAAACGTGTGCTGTAATGCCAGTGCTTAATGCTAGGCATAGAAAAAATCTGTTGACTGACAAGTTCATAATGATATCCCTTTATAATTAAGATTTTCAATATATAGAAAGATCCTATTTTCTAATAGGAGTGGTATATCCTCCAACAGGGGAGTAGTTATTTCTCGGTATGTTGAGCATTTCTCTGATAGGAGTAGAAGGGCGTGTTCCCGCTGGAGATACATCTGGGGAGATATCACCAGTGAAAGGCTGCTTTCTTTGTTCTGCTGCAAGCAAGTTAAGATTGCGTCGTGCTTGTTGATGTGCCTTCATGAATTGCCAGTCTATTTCTGAAATCTTTGGCAATTGATGTGGTTGGCGTGGTCTTAATCGCCCGTCCCATGGATTATTTGAGTTCATAGCAGAAACATGTGAATTGAATCCAAAGCTCAATATCAGGCATATAAAAAATTTGTTGAATAGTGAATTCATAATAAATACCTTTTGTGTCTTATTTTGTTAAATAATTATGATGCTATGAAAGCATATATTTTGACGTGATAATTCCAATCTTATTGCTTATTTGAATAATTGTCAACCGGAAGTGCTGATGTTGAATGCCATGTGTGTAAGTGTGCTATGGTTCATGCTTTTGTATTATGCTTGCATGTGTTGTATTTGATTGGACTTTATTTTTGATTAATTTTGATGTAGTATGTGCCGTGTGGTGTTGCTTTTTGATGTATTAAGCAGCGTGAGTTTTATTGGTGTAGTGTACATGATGTACGGTTTAGTATTTTTTGTTAAGATTTCTTGACAAAACCTATGACCCAGATATTGTACAAGTTAAGTACTAGTTTCGTTTGCTTATAAGCAAAGCGATTAAAGGATATTTTATGAATAAAGCAAAATTAGTTGAAGGCATGGCCAAAATAACCAAATTGCCTAAGTCAACGTGCAAAGAGTGCTTAGAAGCATTCATTACTTCAGTTGGCGCGGCATTAAAAGGTAACAAAACAGTTGTATTAACTGGTTTTGGTACTTTCAGTGTTATGAAGAGAAAGAGCAGAGTAGGTATTAATCCTGCCACTGGCAAGAAAATGCAAATACCTGCTAAGAAAGTTCCAAAGTTTAAGCCAGGTAAAGCATTAAAATCTATGGTTAAATAACCTAGTTTTAATATACGGTTTATTCAAACGGGGAGCATCAATTGGTGCTCCCCGTTTCTTTGTTTAAGCTTCGATGTTCAAAAAGAGCTGTCATGTATGATGGCTCTTTTTTGTTGCGAATAATTATTGTGGGTTACTATACTGGCATTAATGTGTGATTTTTTTATAAATTAACTCCTCACACGGCTTAAAAATAAGTTGTTTAGGGGGCCCCTGGAAAAAAGGCTTTAGCCTATTCATCCCAGTCTTGAAAAGACGTGGGTTTTTTCTAGGGATAAATAAGGGAGAGAAGAACAATGGTGAATGCGCCCGTGCAACCAGAAATGAGTTTTTTTCAAACGATTCAGCATTATCTCAATCCTCGTTTGATCTGGCAAAAAATTACCGAATCCAAGGATGTTATTTTTGATGTCATAGTTTTTTCGGGTGTAGGTTTCTTAGTGGGGTTTGTACTAAAAAGATATGGAGAATATGTTGCGGTGCTTGTTGGATTTATTTTAGCACTCGTACTGTTGCAGCATTTTGAGTTATTGAATATTGGTATCAATTGGGCAAAAATTAATCATTGCTTTGGGTTAAAGCCAATAGTAGTCCCTGAAGGTGGTTCGCTAGCAGCCGTATATTGGGAATGGGTTACGCAGAATGTGGCCGCAGTGATCGGCTTTTTTGTAGGATTTTTTGTTGGGTTAAGGGTTGGGTAATAGAAAATAAGAAAGGGAGCTTGTGGCCAATAAAGAAACGTTTGTTGAAGAGCTTTGCGCTATTTTACTTAAAAATAAGATGGTAACAGATATTGAAGCAGTTGCCATGAAAGATGTGTTTAAAGATTCAGAACAAGAAAACTTTGATGATTTTTTATTGAAAGAAGGCTTTCTAGAATCATCTGATCTTCTGCGCGCTTTGAGTGTGTACTATAGAGTGCCATCATTTGATGTTCAAGGGCATTTTTTTGAAACTTTTTTATTACATCAATTTCCTAAAGATTTTTTGTTGCGTCATAGTGTGATTCCTCTAGAGGTTGATCAAAACATGATTATTGTTGTGGCGAGCAGACCGGAAGATCCTGGGCTTGAAAGCGCTATGCGTGAGTTTGTTTCTTATGAAATAGAATTTTTTGTTGGCATCAATGGCGACATTATTGATGCGATCGAAGAGTTTTACGACAGATCGTTAACCACCGATGCGCAAATCGAAGATAACGATATGCGTGAGGATGAGCGATTAGAGGATGAAGCCATGGCAAAAGATGAAATTGTGGAAGAGTTGACCTATAGCGACATAGTGTATCGTGATGAAGATGATAAAAAATAATAAGCATGTGTGTGCTGCGCTATGAATAAAGAAATAAAGCAGAGTGATGCGCCAGCTATTCGGTTGGTGGATGCTATTTTGCAAAAGGCAATTGCTAGTCATGCATCGGACATTCATTTGGAATCTACGGCAAAAGGTTTGCGCATTAGATTTCGTATTGATGGCATGCTCTATGATCAAGAGACCATTGAGGCTGTATTGATGTCTCATCTTCTTTCGCGGATTAAAGTGCTCGCCAATATTAATATTGCAGAGAAACGGGTTCCTCAGGATGGTAAATTCAGAACGGTTGCCGATGGGCACGACATCGATTTGAGAATATCTACGTTTCCTTCTATCTATGGCGAAAAGATTGTTATTCGTATTTTAGATCGATCACTTAATAAAATCACCCTCGATGCTTTGGGCATGTACGATAGTATGCTCCAGCAATTCAAGGAACTTTTGATGCGGCCGCATGGTTTTTTCTTAGTGACGGGACCGACTGGTTCAGGAAAAACCACCACCTTGTACGCCGCTCTTTCTGCTTTGAATGCACCCGAAAAAAATATTATCACGCTTGAAGACCCTGTTGAATACAGTGTCGATGGTATTACCCAAGGTCACATTAATCCTGAGGCTGGGTTTACGTTTAGCAAGGGGATTCGTTCTATTTTACGTCAAGATCCAGACATTTTAATGGTCGGGGAAATTCGAGACAAAGAAACTGCTCGTACTGCCATTGAAGCTGCGTTGACTGGTCACATGGTGCTAAGTACGTTGCATACCAACGATGCACCAAGCGCCATAATGCGCCTTATGGATATGGGTATTGAGCCTTTTCTTATTAATGCTGCCGTCACGGGAGTTTTGGCGCAGCGCTTGGCTCGTAAAATTTGTGTTGCATGCCGCACTGCCGTAAGGCCTGATGAGCAAGAGCAACAGATTTTGCAGCGCGTAGGTCTCAAGGTTGATCAGCTGTATAAAGGAAAGGGCTGCGATACATGCTTGAATCTTGGGTATAAAGGCAGAACAGGAATTTTCGAATTTTTGACCATGACTAATGCGCTGCGTGCTTTGATTGTACATCGGCCACAGTTTGACGCTATTTATGCACAAGCATTGCAGGACGGTATGCCGACGATGCTGCATGACGGCGCTCAAAAGGTTAAAGATGGCATTATTACGCTAGAAGAACTTATCCGAGTGGTCGTTTAAATCGTTTTATTTTTAAAAAAGGAAGATGTATGCAAGTAATAGCTCATGGTAGATTTGCTGATTACAAGGTGTGGTATTTGTTGTTGGCGCATTTAGTTTCAGCATTGTTGCTTGATTTTAATGCAACAATCTATTCTCTTTTTATTATTACTCCTTTGAATTTGCCCGACTTGGGTACGATAGCTGGTTTTTTGTGGTTTGTCTGTTCGCTCCTCATTTTGCGGTTAATTATTAAACATTTTAATAATGGTGTTTTACCGACTGTAGCTGAAGTTTTAAGCTATTTATTCACGTTTGGATACGGTGTGTACATGGTGGGTAATAATGTGCAAGCAAAGATGTGGATTTTAAAATATAATGACGAGCTTGGGCTTGGACATGCTCAGCCAGGTGTTGATCCAAAATTAATACCAGTCTTTAAACTCATATATTTTTATGATGAATATTTTGGTCATTTCTTGATTTATATTCCTTACTTTCTGCTCTTTGTGGTTGGCTATGCTGTCTCTTTAAGGCCAGCAACACACCTTGTATCGACCCCTTCTAAGGGAGATGAGGCTACGTATCCTTGGTGGATGTATATTGTTGTTGGCCTTACAAGCATGTATTTTGCTTGGGATGCAGTTGAGGGTCAATCGATAATACTATTTACGGTGATCTCTGCGATTCTTCTTGTCGTGAAATTGTATTATCGTGGCAAGGGTTTTGTGCCGGGGCTTTATGGTAAAACAGTTGAAGCAATGTTTGCCTTGAGTTTTATATGGATTCTCTTGTGGTGGGGCTTGGTTGGTCATTTTAAAGAAATGCCACAAGTGCTCGAAACATTAGGGCGAGTATTAAAGATCACATAAGCGCACTATGGTTTAAAAAGTAGGTATAGCGTAAAGCCCAGCTAGGAATAGTTGGGCTTTACGCTATACTTGTTTTATAGGAATTCTACTGTGCTAATCGATCTTGAATGGGTTTAGGGTTAATGTTATCTATTACTAATCTGCATGTTGCACTTGAATCAGCCCTTGCTATCGTCAAAGGGCTTAATCTTACTGTTCAGCCAGGGACCCTTCATGCAATCATGGGGCCAAATGGTTCGGGCAAAAGTACGCTAGCACTTACCCTTATGGGGCATCCGCGTTACACCATTACACAAGGATCAATGGTTTATAAGGGCCAGGATTTGGCGCAGCTGTCTCCTGACAAGCGCGCAAAATTGGGCATATTTCTAGCCTTTCAGCATCCATACGAAATTCCGGGTGTCACTGTTCTTACTTTTCTCAAGGAAGCCCATCAAGCAGTGACGGGCGTTCAAAGTTCGGTCAAAGATTTTAAGGCATTGCTTGAAAGCAAGATGGAACTTCTTTCTATGGATCCATCCTATGTCTATCGCAGCTTAAACGACGGCTTTTCTGGCGGTGAAAAAAAACGCCTTGAAATGTTGCAATTATTGGTGCTCAAACCAAGCCTGGTGATTCTTGATGAAATCGATTCTGGGTTGGATATCGATGCGCTCAAGGTTGTTGCTGCAGGATTGAATCAGCTCAAAGTAGATAATCCAGAGTGTGCCATTATTATGATTACCCACTATCAACGCATGCTTGATTATATAAAACCTGACCATGTCCACGTTATGCGCGATGGCCAGATTGTGGCTTCGGGGGATGCGCAGCTCGCACATGATTTAGAGCATAAGGGTTACGATGCCTACTAATGATCAGAACGAGCGTAGTTATACGTTTAAGTCGGCAAAAGGATTAAATAAAAAAATTGTTGCGAGCATCTCAGAACAAAAAAATGAACCAGGCTGGATGACCGATTTTCGACTCAATGCGCTAGAGATTTTCGAGCGCATGCCCATGCCTACCTGGGGAGCTGACCTCAGCGCCTTGGACCCTCATGATATTTATTATTACGTCAAACCAATTCCTGAGCAAAAAAATTCCTGGGCCGATGTACCCGATTACATCAAAACCACGTTTGATAAAATTGGCATTCCCCAAGCAGAACAAAAATTCTTAGCCGGTGTCGGTGCGCAATATGAATCAGAAGTGGTCTATAAAAGTTTAAAAAAGAAGTGGCAAGAGCTGGGTGTTATTTTTTCTGATACGGGCACGGCATTGCGTGATTACCCCGAGATATTCAAAAAATATTTTTCTACCATTATTCCACCACACGATAACAAATTTGCTGCGCTGAACTCTGCAGTATGGAGCGGTGGTAGCTTTGTCTATGTGCCTCAAGGCGTGCAGATTGACATGCCGCTGCAGGCGTATTTCCGTATCAATGTTGCCAACATGGGCCAATTTGAACGTACCTTGATCATTGCCGAACCAGGTAGTGATGTGCATTATGTTGAAGGGTGCAGCGCACCGCTCTATCGCCAGAATTCATTGCACAGCGCTGTCGTTGAACTCGTTGCCTTAGAAGGTTCTCGCATTCGCTATACGACGATTCAAAACTGGTCAAACAATGTGTACAACTTGGTGACTAAACGTGCCGTGGCGTATAAAAATGCAAAAGTTGAATGGATCGATGGTAACTTTGGCAGTAAAGTTACCATGAAATATCCTGCAGTAATTTTAAAAGAAGAAGGCGCACAAGCACAAATTATTTCCATTGCTGTCGCCGGCAAAGGTCAACATCAAGACGCGGGTGGCAAAGTTATTCACCTCGCGCCACATACGACCTCCAACATTGTGTCAAAATCAATCAGCAAAGATGGCGGACGCGCGAGCTATCGTGGCCTATTAAAAGTTGCCAAAGGTGCCGTTGGCGTTAAATCTAATGTGCAATGCGATGCGCTCATATTGGACGATCAATCACGTTCTGACACCTATCCAACCGTGCACGTGTACGAGCAAGAAGTTGATGTTGGGCATGAAGCATCGGTGAGCAATCTTAATGACGAACAATTATTTTATCTGACAAGTCGCGGACTCAGTTCTGCTGCAGCGCGCGCCATGATCGTTAATGGCTTTATCGATGCATTTGTTAAAGAATTGCCTATGGAATATGCAGTCGAAATTAATCGATTGATTGCCATGGAAATGGAAGGTTCAATCGGATGACGCGTACTATTACCGTACCAGCCGGCACGAGTCTGAATTATCTTTATGATCAACGGCAAGAGAATGTAATAGATGGCATCTGTGTCATTAACTTTCATCTTGAGCGGGACAGTACTTTGCATTGTTTTATGGCTATAACCGATGATGCGGTGTCGGCGATCACCTTGAATGTTTTTCTGGACGGTGAGCGGGCACAAGCAACCGTGCGCGGTGTTTATGCACTGCGTGATGCGCACAAGGTTACGATTACCACGCTGCAACATCATCGAGCTGCGCATACGACCAGTGACTTAATCTTTAAGGGTGCGTTGAGCGGCCATGCACAAGCTTTCTATCATGGTACGATTTATGTCGATCAACAGGCAAAAAAAACGAGATCATTACAAAAAAATCATACGCTGCTTTTAAGCAAGACTGCCAAAAGTGTTTCGGTGCCGAGCTTAGAAGTGTTGACGCACGATGTGCATTGTACGCATGGCACGGCAGCCGGCTATCTTGATGCACAAACATTGTTCTATGCGCAATCGCGTGGCTTGGACATGGAGCAAGCGCGACGTATGGTGCTCGAAGGATTTTTTGCTCAAATGCTAGAAGGATTATCAACTTCTGTGGTAGTAGATATATATAAGCGTATAGCAACTATTGGACTATAATGTTGAAAGAGAGTTGTTTATGAAAAAAAATATTCGCAATGATTTTCCTATTCTAAAACAGAAAATGAATGGTCATCCATTAATTTATTTTGATAATGCTTCAACGTCACAAAAGCCACAGGCAGTGCTTGATGCATTGATGAATTTTTACACCACCACCAATGCTAATATTCATCGCGGAATATATACCATTGGCGAACAAGCAACGCAGGCGTATGAAGATGCACGAGTCAAAGTGGCACGATTTATTAACGCACAAGATCCGAGCGAGATTGTCTTTACGAGCGGAACCACTGAAAGTATTAATCTTGTTGCTTCAACATGGGGCGTATGCGATTTAGAAGAAGGTGACGAGATTCTTATCACCGAATTAGAACACCATTCCAATATGGTGCCGTGGCAATTGCTTGCGTATAAACAAAGTGCAAAATTAAAATTTATTCCGGTGTTACCCGATGGTAGGTTGGATACGAAAACATTATCCAAATTAATCACTTCGCGCACTAAAATTGTTTCATTGTCTCATGTTTCTAATGCGTTGGGCGTTCATAACGGCATTCAAGATATTATTACGGCAGCGCATGCAGTTGATGCTATGGTTATGATTGATGCAGCACAATCGGTGCCGCATCAGCCTATTGATGTTCAAGCAATGAATTGCGACTTCTTGGCTTTTTCAGGGCACAAAATGTTGGCGCCAACGGGCATTGGGGTGCTCTATATAAAAAAAGATCTCCATGATTTTATGTCCCCTTATCAAGTTGGTGGCGGCATGGTGCAAGAGGTTGATTTTAAGGAAGCGACCTGGCGTTCAATGCCACAAAAATTGGAGGCAGGAACTCCTCCTATTGCCCAAGCTATAGGCTTAGGCGCAGCAATCGATTATTTGCAAAGTTCTGTCGATTGGGCAGCATTGCGTGCGCATGAAGCGGCGTTGTGTACTCAACTTATTGATGGCCTTTCGACTATTCCTTCCATCAAACTTCTAGGGCCACTCGATGAACTTAAAAAAGTTGGTCATATGGTGAGCTTTACCGTCGATGGCATGCACCCGCATGATGTTGCTGCCTATTTAAATAATTATGGCATATGCGTACGGGCTGGCCATCATTGTGCGCAGCCACTTGCTAAAAAATTGGGTATTGAGGCTTCGGTTCGCGTCAGTTTTTATTGTTATAATACGGTAGCTGAGGTAAAATATTTCATAGAGGTTATGAAAAAAATTCACACGGTTTTATAATATTTTTGCACCAGGGATTTACATGATTGATAATCAAAGTATTATAAAAAAATTTATTATGAGCGCAGTTTTTTTGACGGCGGTCATGAGCCCAATGATGTATGCTCAAACGCAGGATGTGTCAGAAATTTCTGTTGAGGTTGTTACGACAGCATTAAGAATTGATATCAAAAAATTAGTGAAAAACATGTTATGGACCATAGGCCTGGTAGCGTTGACTCAAGTCGCAACTGATGTGAATGAAATAGGTCAGACCTTGGACGAATCGTCGCAGATGTTCGACGCGGATACGGTCCCTGTTTATGAACGTGGCTTTCCCGATATTGGAGCTTTACTAGGAAGTAAAAAACGGCAATTTATTGGCAAGGTAGCACGAAGTTTACCTCGTGTCCTTGTAGTCGGCACTGCGACCGCCCTTATTCAGGAAGCGGCTGAGCAAAAGATTGCTGGAGTCGTGGGCGATAGCTTGGTAGAGCCTGAATATAATGAAACAGGTTCTAACAAGCGTTACTATGCCTATTGGGCGATTAAATGGGTATTGCAAAGTCTTATAGTCCCAACATTGATTTCAGAAGGTCTTGTGGGGCCGATGTATAATGGCATGTTTGGTTTTTCTTATTGATTTCTCAGATCATTTTTTTAACATTTTTTAAAATAACAGGTTTATGGTGAAAAATAACTACGTATTTCTTTTTGTGTTCTTTGTAGGCAGTATGCATGGACAACAATCTTTGCCTGCAAAACTTTCTGATATAACTAGTAATGCTCAACCGCAGGATATTTTAGCCGTTGCTCAAGAGAATGGTGATGCCAAAAAGGATGTCGACGAACCTATTATTAATGGGTATCAATTATTACGAGTTACTGCTTCAAGCTCTTTGGATAGGACTAAAGAGGCAATGAATGAATTTGGAGGCGCTATTGATAATCTTATAGAGCATAGGAATAATGTTACTTATTATAATGAGTTAAATACATTATTATTGCCTACATTAGATAATGAAGCTTTTAAATTAACAACACTGCATGTCTTGATCCATGATGTAATAGATGACAAGTGTCAGGAGAAAAAACTTGTTGACTTAGCTTATCTGCCATGGAGGCAGTTACCGGTAAAAATAGTCAAAGATTTACCGTTCAACGTTGCTGCATGTGCGGTTAATAATATTTTAAAAAGAAACATGCCAGATAGGCCCTTTACCGTTGCTATGACTACAGTTGCAGTCAATGCAACCACGGCTGTCATCACGTATCACGTTGCTCCATGTCCCTGGGAATGGCAAAAAGCGCAGGAATTACCAAGCAAGATAGCAGGCGATTTGCCACGTGCTCTTATTACCAGTGTGGCTACGGCTGGTGTTATATACGTCTTTGATGTGGACAAGCATGTTGATACTGTCGTTGATTATGGCTTGCAAAAATGTGGTATACAAAAACCAAGAGACGATGGTTGGCATGAGTGGCTTTTAACAAATGGAAAAGCACTTTTAAAGCAGCAAGTGGCAGCTCTTATTTTAGGACTCTATGCAGAGCCGCTTTATGACAGGGCTTCAGGGGTATTGAGGTCTTCATCATCATCTTAATCCCTGCTCATTAGCTCCTTTTTAACCTTAAATCACCTTGCTTTCTATCCGTTCACCCCATAACAGAGCTATAAACCTTACTCAAAACCTCTATTTCTTGACATATTTCAATTAGTATATAGGCTTATTATTAATATCAGTAAAAATACTATATTAATTTTTTATATACCAAAATGGAGTTTTGTTATGAAAAATAAACATATACTTGTGCTGATCGTAGCATTGGTGAGTTCAAATTTACAGGGAATGTGGTCGAGCAGGTTTACCACCATGCTGGCTGGGGCTCGAACTGCTCTTGCAGCACGAATGCCCGCTTTTAAGCCACAAATGCCTACATTTTCAGGTTCAGGGTTCTTTTCGCGCTTTGCCATGGGTTCGAATGGGCTCGGCGCTGGTATGGGAAATATAGCCTCAAAATTCAGTTTTAAGCCAACTGTGAGTCGTTTAGCTTTAGGTTCAGCCTTCTTTGCTACGGCTGCGGCCACTGCCACACCTCAAAAAGCATATGCGCAGGGCAACAATACCCTGGAGCTTTCTACAGAGAATATCGATAAATATCCACATTATAAGCATCTGTTTATTGAGTGTGCAAAAAAGAATCTAGCAATGCCTTATGTTTTAGAGGCATTTAATAAAGCAGGGCAGATTGAGTCTATTGTGCATCTTATTAATAAATATCCTGATGCCGCCTCTGAGCTAGCTCTCGAAGCAACAAAACAGGGTGAAAATATTCCTGCTCAAATTCAGCAAGCATTAGTAAAACAAGTGCCAGGATTTACGATGAACTTGAGACCATCCATTATTGATGGCGGACAATTAGTTGGTGTGGGTTTAAATACTGCGCTTGTGCAATCGCTCAATGTTGCTTGTAAATTTGCTCCTGCTATGTTTGATGCAATGGATAAGGATGATACTCATCATCTTGATATATTAGATGCGCAACTCAGAAAAGAAGCTGTTAGTGCAACCATTAAGTCTTTACCCTATGACATTACAGCTAACCTTGTTAGTAATGTGATAAAAAGGCAGATTCTTGATTGTTCTCCGTATGTAAAAGTCCCTCTACGTGTTGCTGTGGATGCAACGGTATCTGTTGCAAATGAATACATAAAGTCTGGTCAATCAATGAATGAGTTGCCAGGATTTGTAATAAAGGAAGCTCCACGTGCTGTTACTACAGCGCTAGCAACGAATGGGGCACAGTCATTGGTTAATAGGTATATTCAGTGTCCTGCATATAAACAAGATGGTGGCAATAAGAGATATTATGCATGTGGCACCGGTAAGTGGGTGCTAAACAATTTTATAGTGCCAACGTTGGTAAGGCAAGCCTTGTATGGTAGTGATGAAAGTGCGCCAGCTGGTTCTGATAAGCCATCTACACCAGAGCAATAACCAGCATTGCAAATAAGTAAATATAATAACCAAGCGCTCATAGCTTTTATGCTAGTGGGCGCTTTTTTGCGTAGAGTGCTTTTTATTTTCTTGCATAACGATTTTATATACAAGGGCGCTGATGAGAGCAGCAAAGAAGCACCAAACTGACCCTGAGCTCAGCCAAAACGAAATAGAAGCAACGACAAAACCTATTGCTAATGCTAATCCAACAAGCCACATCGTTTGTATACTTGAGACAAAAAACGGCACGATGACGGCAAAGGTGTACATGCTATAAAGGCACAGTAGCACCAATGGCGTATGATGCCAATTTTGATCGTAGGCAATATGGTGCTCGGCAATGCGTGCCACCGGGCCAAACATAATGATGATGTAGGCTGAAATGCTGGCAACACATGAGCCACTAGCGATGGTGCTCAACAAGATTTTTTTTCTGAGAGTATCTGTTTCGAGTGCATAGAGAATGCTTGGAATGCATACTGGCCAAAATATTCCAGCAAAAAAAACAAATCCGTAGGTTGCGATAGTATGCAGCATTGTGCTGGTATTGTTATTCATGAGATTTAGCCAAACAATTCCCTCAAGTGCTTGTTGTAGCGCAAAAAACAGTGGTGTGCAGGCAAAAAGACGCAGAGTATTTGTGTGTGCTTTGTATATTGCTAGAAAACCAATAATCGCTAATCCAGCCGCCGCGGTAAAACTTGCTTGAGCAGAAAAACACATACATATTCTCCCAGTAAATATTTTTATTTTAATCTAGCTCTATGCGAGCTTCATTGTACAAGGTTTGGTTTATTGTCAGGTATTCCGGTGAGTGTTCGCGTTGTATGCCAGTTATAAAGTGTTAGTCCAATCATCCATAGTAAGCTACACAGCCCTAGGACTATAGCTGCAGTGTGATTAAACCAGTTTTTGGTAAGGAGTGATTGAGGTATATCTGGTCCTGTGAAATCCAATAGCAATCGTATCGTTAAAGTAAAAAGTCGTGTTTGGAACCAGTGGCCCCTGCGGAATACGTCAACGATTAAAGGAGCTCCTAGTATGGCCATATGGAGAGCGGTAAAGTCGGGGAAATTATTGTACACAAAGGTGAGATTCCACAAGGTGTAGCCAATGATCCAACCAAAAGGAATAGTATATATAAGATCTTTGTAAGGCGATTTGTTATCAACATCGATATGATGGTGCGATGGTATTGTTATGATTAATAGTATGCCAGCAAGCGGATTGAAAATATGATGTATGGTGAAATCAGTAAAGGCTGCTTCAAAAATATTAATGATTAATAAGCCATATACAAAAAAACTGATCCATTTTGTTTTTTCGAATGAAGTATAGCGATATGCTAGTACGCAACAGCAGGTGAAGAACAGAGTATATAATTTTGCCCATTCAAACGGGGTTTGTGATTCATTAGAAAAAAATATCCAATAGGGCGATAAGATTATGGGTAATGCTACCAATACAGACCATGCAAGAATTTTAGAGCGGTGCAAAAGCTCATTGCAGATTAATAGAAAAATAAGAAATGCTACATAAAAACCTGTGGTTATTAGAATAGCTGGCATATTTCCTCCATCGTCAAAATTACCATTTTTATTGAAGTATATCGATTTGAGTGCTTGATTGTATAGAGTTTGATGCACTCATGGCCTAGCAAAACCTACAATCATTGTGGGGGGCGCTGTTTTTTGTTACCATAGTTCTATGATTGCATTAAGAAAGGATGCAAGGGGATATGAAAAAATAATAAACTTCGCACATGAGGGGGGCTGCTTACTATGAAATCAGATAAGTCATCAGGAGCAATTATCAAAAATTTGCTTGTCGTCGCAGGTTTTTTATCGATCGCTGCATTATTATATTATCTCAATATAGGGCGCTATTTTTCTTTGGAAGTTATTCAAGCAAAGAGTGTTGAATTTAAGTTGATGGCCGAAGCATCATATATCAAATTTGTAGTGATTTTTTTGGTTGTTTTTGCGCTGTGCATTGCGGCCTTTTTGCCTGTAATTGTGCCTTTTACCTTACTCGCGGGTTATTTGTTTGGCGTTTGGTTAGGGTTTGCCTATTCGTTAATGGCCGCAGTTGTTGGTTGCATGATATCGTATCTTTTTATTCGTTATGCTTTGCATTCATTGATTCGTGATCGTTACAAACAAGGTATAGATGATTTTAATAAAAAAATTGAGATTTATGGTCGTAGTTACATATTGATTTTACATTTTATGTCGATAGTGCCCTATGGAGCAATTAATACACTGGCAGCATTGACAGAAGTTCCCTTTTGGATTTTTGTGGTGTTGACAACAATTGGTAGCATGCCGCTCATTTTTATCTGTGCGTTGGCAGGAGAGCAGTTGGCAACCATGCAATCATTGGGTGACATTTTTTCTTGGCAGGTCGTGATATTATTGGGATTATTAGCAGTGCTAGCCCTAGTGCCGGTATTGATCAGGCGATTTAAAAAAGTATAGATTGGAATGTATGAAAAAAATTATTAAACGTATAATTATTGTTCTTTTTATTATTGCAGCTTTTTTTGCCTTGCGCTCGAGCGGTA
Source organism: Candidatus Dependentiae bacterium (assembly GCA_026389015.1). Taxonomy (NCBI): domain Bacteria; species Candidatus Babelota bacterium. The sequence goes on from JAPLIR010000025.1 coordinate 41,719, forward strand.
TTTATGATTATGTGAGCTTGTCCTATATTAAAAGTCAGCAAATACATTTACAAGACATTATTAGCCACAATTATTGCAGATCAGCATTTTTGTACATTTTTTTGTATATTATTATTGTAGCGTTTTCATTGCCACTTGCAGCTATTATGAGCATTGCAGGAGGATTCTTTTTTGGTACGCTGCTGGGAGCTTTGTATACTAATATTGGTTCGACTGTCGGTTCAGTCATTGCATTTTTGACATTTCGTTATGTCATTGGTGAGGCTATACAAAATCGTTATAAAAAAGAACTAGCTTCATTTAATAAGCATATGCATCAAGATGGTACGTTATATTTGTTGGTAATACATTTTATTATTGGCATACCTCTTTTTATGGTTAACTTTTTAGCTGCTATGACCAATGTTTCATTGTCGACTTTCATTTGGACGACATCGCTTGGTGTTATGTTGCCATCATTTGTTTTTACCTTTGCTGGCCAACAATTGACGGTCATCGAAACAGTAGGCGATATCTTTTCCCCTCCCATGATTGCCGCTTGTGTGTTTCTGGCATTATTGGCATTTCTACCAATCGTTATTAAAAAAATGGGTTTCTTGCATAGTAATAAAATCTAAATAATTTACCTACCAAGATTCTTTTTTTTCGCCTATTCTTATACTAATGACTTAATACTATTAAATACGAAACCATCGTGTGCGCGAAAGCGCACACAAATTAGAATGAAATAAAAATATCCATGTCTGACACTACAAACAATCTCAAAGCGGGCGATAAAGGGTGGCAAAAACCTTGCGTTATACCGAGCTTGCAAGAGAATTTTAAAACTATTCCTATTGTGGCATCATGGCCCTGGTGGCGTAAGATGCTTGCTTTTGGTGGGCCAGGTTATCTAGTCGCCGTTGGCGAGAGGGACCCAGGCAAGTGGGTGCCTGCGACTTAGCTGAAGTTATTGGGTCAGCCATTGCACTCAAATTACTATTTAATGTGCCGCTTATTTGGGGTGTATGCATAACGGCATTAGATGTACTCGTATTGCTTTATTTCCAAAAATTCCATTTTCGGTATATCGAAGCAATTGTTATTGCACTTATGACCGTTATTGCCGGTTGTTTTTTGTTTGAGATCATTGCCTCGCAGCCACCTTTTGGCGCTATCATGGCGGGCTTTGTTCCTGATATTGATATTGTGCTTAATCCAGAAATGTTGTATATCGCCATTGGCATTATTGGTGCCACGGTTATGCCTCATAATTTGTATCTTCACTCATCAATCGTGCAAACAAGGCAGTATGCCGATACCGTTGTTGGTAAACGAGAAGCAATAAAGTTTACTACCATTGATACTACGGTTGCTTTGACCTTAGCTTTCTTTATTAACGCAGCAATTCTTATTATGGCTGCCTCTGTTTTCTATGCAAATGGCTATAGGGATGTTGCGGAGATCGAAGATGCGTACAGATTATTGAGTCCTTTATTGCAAGTGCCATTAGCGAGCACCTTGTTTGCTTTAGCGCTGTTGGCTTCAGGACAAAATTCTACTTTGACGGGCACGCTTGCCGGACAGATTGTCATGGAAGGGTTTCTTGATATGCGTATAACGCCTTGGATAAGGCGTTTAATCACGCGTGGGTTGGCGATTGTGCCTGCCATTATATGCATTTTGCTATACGGGCAAACGGGAATAGCACATCTTTTATTGGTCAGTCAGGTTGTGCTTAGTTTTCAGCTTGGCTTTGCGGTAATTCCCTTGATTATATTTACCAGCGATCCCAAAAAGATGGGAGTACTGGTAAATCCTCGTTGGGTTACCGTGCTGGCCTGGAGCTGTGCATTCTTGATTGTTAGTTTGAATCTTATTTACGTGATAGATTTTATAAGATCTTAATCACTACGCCACCGCACCAACGTGATTTGTCATGTGGTCTATCCAGTCATAAAAGTCATCACGCACGGCTTTAATGTGGGGGTTCTTGCCTTTCTTGGTACAGAGTGAGCTGCAGATGCCTTGTTGTTCTGCTGCCTGCACGTTGACTAAGCAGTCATCAATAAAGAATGATTTGCTGCGATCGATGCCATTGGTAGTCAATACGTGTTCATAGATGGTTGGATCTGGTTTAATAAGACCAATATCGCCTGATACGGTAATGCTATCAAATTTTTCGAAAACTTCTGGGTGCTGTTTTCTCATAACGTTGAAGGTGTGGGTGTCAAAGTTTGAAAGAATATGGACCTTGTATCCTTGTTCTTTAAGTTCATCAACAAAATCAAGCGTTTCGGGTACCCATTCTTGTGTTTGTGCCATAAGTTCCGGCGTGAACATCATACGACTAATTGAGGAGACAATGTTTAATTCTAGCCCGCCCCAACGTTGTGCAACTTCCGTTTCCACATCTTCTAAAATAGCAGCTGGCGTTTTGGTGCCTTTCATCCAAGTACACATGATTTGGGGTAGTTGTGTGCCTTCTTCGTCACAAGCATTGGTCTCTTGAGGGTCACGCGCTTCAAGCGTGTTAAGAAATTCATATAATTTTTTTCGTATAGTTTTTTTTATGCTAAAAGGGTGCATCAGTGCATAGGCGATAAATTTACCTATACCAAGGATTTTGGTTTCTCCGCTATTTTTAACCAATACGCCATTCATATCAAAAATAACGTGAATATCGTTATTCGGGTTGGGATTAGTCTTCAGGGGTTGCGGGGCACCTAATATGAGTACGCTTACAGCAATGAGTAATAAGAGTGGTTTGAAGAATTTTTTTGGATTCATAATGAGCCTCCATGTTTTTTTAATGATTCATTCTATTAATCAGATTATATATCTTTTTAGTGATGTCAAATGCCCAACAGACAAAATATTGTTTCATTCTGAAATAATCTATCTTTTTTTACAGAGTAAACAGAGTAGTGTATACTGGTTCTTATGCAGCTATATCAAGAAGAATTAATGGATCATTATCGTAATCCCCGTAATAAAGGGGGTCTAGAACAAGCGTCATTTGCCTCCACAGAGCATAATCCTTCGTGCGGCGATACCGTTAAGTTTGAAGGCTTTGTTAGTGCTGGCGCCCTAAAATCGATCGTTTTTGATGGTCGCGGGTGTGTTATTAGTCAGGGTGTTGCCTCAATGCTGACCGAAATCTGTAAAAATAAGGGGATCCTAGAGGTTTTAGCCTTGGATAAAGAATACATTATTACTCATCTTGGCATTCCATTGGGGCCTACGCGTCTCAAATGTGCATTGCTACCTCTGCAAGCTCTCCAGCAAGGAATTATTGAATACCAACAGGGTAACGGATAAAAAGGATTTGCACATGCTTGATCGTTCACGGGTCCTTGCCCGGCTCCAAGATATCTCCGCCAAATTGTTTATCGATCTTGGTCCTATGCACGATGTAGCGCGGCACGTGTGGGAACGTGTAACCAATGATGCAACCTTTATGCATAAAGTGCGTTCTCTTGGTGAAACCCCATTTTTGATTCCTACCTGGAGCGATAATCTTGGTGATTGTATTGTTATAGACCAACAAGTAGGGCCCTATCGAGTACTCTCGGTGGATGGCTCACAAATTTATCCCGATCGACATCAAGGAACCGCGTGCTTTTTAATTAATATTGGCACCGTAGTACTCAGTTATGGTTTAGAGGGCAAAGCTGTCACCTTGGATTCAACCCCTTTAGTGTATATTGGGGAGGATGAGGAATTATTTGAAGTCACCCCTGAAGTTATCAACTGCCGGCGTCAGGAATTGGAACTCACGACAGGCCTTGCCTACAGTAAACAATTTCAACCAGATGCGGCAGCTCAGGATGCGCCTTTTGTTTTTTTGATTGATGGATCATTGATTTTTTGGCATTTGGAATCTAAAAATACCAACTTAAAAGATACTTTTTTGAGTCGCTATTTATTGACGTTGCATCAATTATATCAAACTAAAACATTAACTGCGGCGTACATTAGTTTGCCAAAAAATAAAGAGTTGGTGAATTTGCTTAAACTTGAATTGTGCAATTTTAATGTTGCGCAATCTGAGTTGTTTAAAGATATTGATTGCCTGGTCGACACCAGCGTTGCTTCTTTTTTTCTTGAACCGTATTCTCGGACTATCGTATTTAAAAATAATTCACCCATTTGCGCGCAGTACCCCAACCATTTGCAGCCATATTTTTTTTATCTGCATGTTGGTACCGAAATTGGTCGCGTGGAAGTCCCTGCATGGATAGCGCAAGATGCCATTAAAGTTGACACTGTTGCACGTATTCTCATCGATCAATCGATTAAAGGCCGTGGATACCCCGTTGCGATTGCCGAAGCGCATGAGCAAGCGGTGGTTAAAGGGCCCGATCGTGAATTTTTTTATCAGTTAATTTGCAAGATTGGCGTGGAGCAAAATCAGCGCTTGACGATGTCGCAAAAAAGCATGAAAAAGCGCGGCATAGGCGTATAATCATAAAAAAATAATTGTACAAAATTTTTCGGCTCTGCTACTATTTGCCTGTCGTTTAAAATAATTCATCATATACATCCTCTAAGGAGTTTTTTCATGGTACATAAAAATATTGTTGCAGCGTTAACCGTTGTTGCATTGGTTTCATCATCTGCACAAGCTGGTATTCTTCAAAGCAAATTAGACACAACACCTAAAAAAGTTGTTGCGGGTACTTTAGCTGCAGGTACTGTAGTTGGTGGTGTAGTTGTAGGTAAGAAAGTGTATGAATCAAGAAGAGCAAAAGCAGCAGCTGACAAAGCATTAGCTGATGCGACTGCAGCAACCAAATTAGCAGCTGACCAAGCTAGATTGGATAATCTTGCCAAAGAACTTGGCTTTGGTAAATCAAATGAAGCACAAACCAAGGTCCTTGCAGAATTTGTAAGATTGGCACATAGCACCAACGTTTTTGCAGATGTATATGCAGCTCAAGCAGCAGAAGCAGCAAAAGTAAAGGCAGCTGCAGCTACTTCATCATCATCATCTTCTTCTTCAAGCAGCAGCTCATCATCAGCAACAACAGAAGAAAAAAAATCATCAAGCAAATAATCTGATTTTGATTTTCTAGAAATTAACAAAAAGCCCCGCCAAATTTGGCGGGGCTTTTTGTTATCCAATTTTTTTACCCAATAATTCAGCACAAGAATTTTTTAAAGAATCCTACAATGCTCGATTCATGAGCAGTGGTATCCGTGCCAATAATTTCAGAATATTCCATGAGCTTTTTCTTAGCATCAGCAGAAAGGTTCTTTGGTATATGGCATTGTGCAATAATAATTAAGTTGCCACGTGAGTTGCCACGAATATTAAAAAATCCTTTACCTGCAAGCATAATCTTTTCGCCGACCGGGCATCCCTTTGGAATCTTAATGGTCTCTTTTGAGCCATCAATGCTTTCAATTTCCACTTGACTGCCGAGTACTAATTGTGGGTAGGTCAGCATGACGGTGCAGACCAAATCGTTTTCAACGCGTTGGAATTTCTTATCTGCTTTGACGTGTACTTTAATAAACAAATCACCTGCTGGTCCGCCATAAACACCGGCATCGCCTTTGGTGGTAATGCGTAGTTCAGCGCCATCAAAAACACCGCGTGGAATATTAATGCTGAATTTATCGTACTGTTGTTTGCGTGATTGTCCTTTGCATGCAGCGCATGGGGAGGTAATAGTGTATCCTTCGCCGCCGCAGGTGCCGCAGGTTTGGGAATACATAAAGAAGCCCTGACGGAATTGTACTTGGCCGTTGCCATCGCAGGCTTGGCATTTTTGGTAGGAACTTCCTTTTTCTGCGCCTTTTGCTTGGCAGGTTTCGCAAGAAAAGAAGCGATAGTAGCTTATTTCTTCTTTAGCGCCTAAAAAAGCATCTTTTAAAGAGATTGAAATTTCTTTATACAGGTCGTGACCACGTTTTGGTTCTGGGCCTGTTTTTTTACGCCCCTTGCGTTGACGGCCACCGCTGAATGCATCGCCAAAGATATCACCAAAATGTTCAAAGATGTCGTCCATGTTCATACCTGAACTACTGTGTCCGCCCATGTCGCCCATATTTTGGTACTGTGCATGGCCCATTTGGTCATAACGTTGGCGCTTTTCCGTATCGGAAATAACCTCATACGCTTGGGTTGCTTCTTTGAACTTTTCTTCAGCTTCTTTGTTATCGGGGTTGCGGTCTGGGTGATATTTGAGTGCAAGCTTGCGGTAGGCGGCTTTAACTTCCTCTGCAGTAGCAGATTTAGCAACGCCTAATATATCATAAAAGTCTTTTTTTGCCATGGTTCACGTCTTAATATGCTTGTGGGGTTAATAAAGAAATGTTCTTGAACAGTTATCGGTTAGTATACCATAAAATTATTGCCTGCCCAAGGGGATAATTTTATAAGAGCGGTGTCAAAATGGTTGCAATTGCACCAAAAAAGCCTTTTTAAATCATATTTTATCGAATAAAAATAAAATGATTGCTTATTTAGTCAAAAGTTCTGTATAATTTCAATTAGAAATATAATACTATAGTAAAATAATAACAAGGAGTGTAGTTATGAAGCGTACCAGAATAATGTTAACCGTTTTGGCAACTGGGTTTTTAATGAGTGGATTGTCAATGCATGCCCAGCAGGCCGTGCAGCCAGCAAAATTTCCAGATTTCATGATGCTTTTGGCAAGGGTTATGGAAGTTAAAGACGCGGTGCTTGATCAGGCAGCGATACAGAAAATTAAGGATGGATTGGCGCAAATTGTTGCTATTAATGTTCGGTTGGAAACGCAAAAGAATATGAATGAAAAAGAACAACATTCATTAATTAGAACACGAATTTCCTTAGTGAGTAAATTGGTGGCTGATTCATCGGCATTAAGTAAAGTGCTTTTTGCATTGTTGGAGACACTTAATAGCGAGCTTTTGGGAAGTTTTAAGCCTGAGATGGCACAAAAACTTGAGCCGGTGCTGACTAAAGTAACAAAGTTTATTGAGGCTTTGCATGAGTCAGCTGTTTCTCTGGATACGCAAGATAAAGTTAAGGCTAGGCTAGCTGGACTTTCTAAGAGTAATTACGTGATTGAGTTAATTGAGGCATTAATGGCGGTGTTGCTTGATGTATCGGCATTACAGAACTAAAAGTATAAATAATAATCAAAAATAGGAGTATAAGATGAAGAAAAATATAATGATGGTTGTTCTGGTAAGTGGATTAGTAATGGGTGGCCAGTCGGCGCATGCATCACAACCAGTAACGCCAAGTATGTTACAAACACTATTGCAAGTTCTTCCTGCTGTATTTGCTGCAAAGCCTGGAGTGGGTGATGTCATTGGTGGCGTTAATACATTGTTGCCAAAAATACAGGCAGATCTTGCTCTTGCAAGTTCTCCTAATGCTCAATTTGGGACCAAAGTAGTGGCCTACGCTAAAGTAGCTGGCGATGTTGCAATGTTCTTTGATGGGTTGTTAGCCTTTTTATTATCGCTCAATGATGAAATGCAAAAAAATCAGGTTGTTGACGTTGTGACGCATGACCAACGCAAAGCTCTGTTGGCACAAGTTCAAGGACTTATTAAAGTTGCAGAGGGATTTGTTGCATCCATGGCGCAATCTATGGGGCAACGATAAGAAAATAAGTATTCCGCTTGGTTGAAGGGAGCATGCTATGAAGCGTAGTAATATTATACTATCCGCGATTGTGGCAAGCTTCTCTGTATCAGGCGGTTTATCTTTATATGCTGAGCTTAATCTCGTGCCACTGCAAGAATTTATTAAAGAAATTACTAAGATAACTCCTGGTGTGATTCGCTTGGCAAAAGAGACAGGGCCATTTTTTGATTCTTTGGCACTAACTCAGAAAAATATATTAAAAAATGCCGCTGCGCTTCAAGAAGGTCAAGTGGCCGGAAAGCCGATTGCCGAACAACTTCCTCTCATGATTGCCCTGGTTAAGGATGCGACGTCCCTGGTTGAGCAGTCATCTAGTTTTATAAAAATTTTGAACGATCAAATAGTTAAAAATGTTCAGCCAGACATAAGCGTGCAACTTGCTGGCTATCTTGATTTAGTAGCTGCTTTTAATACACGGATAAAAAATGCTGCACTCAATTTTGAAAAAGTACTTGCTGCATCAGGGTCTTTTATAACGGCCTTTACCCAATTACAACAAAAAGTAGTGACCGATTTTGGCACATTGGTGCAAGCACGAACAGCAAATACTTCGATTATGGCAAGTCTTCCATCGATAATTGCAACAACCAAGGATGCTGTGGCGCTAGTTGACCAAGCAATAGGGTTTGCCGTACTTCTTAACGATCGAATGCTTAAAGGGCCGCGACCTGAATTGAATGCTCAAATAGCTACCTATCTTGGGTACGGGACCATGGTAATAAATGGCATTAAAAGTGCTGTATTAGCGTTGGAAAAAGTGGCAACTGATTCAGGGTCATTTATTTCCTTAATTCCCCCTTTACATCAAAAAATTATGGCAGATATTGCTGAAATTAATCAGTCGATCACGGCTAATCTGTCTTTTATGGTCAGGCTCAAAGCCGTGGTGATAGTGGTTAAAGATCTTACAGGCGTTGTTGATGTTCTTATGGGGCTTGCCAAAATTTTTCATGAACAGATCATAAAGTCTCTTGAGCCTCAGCTCAGTGATTCTTTGGTGGCGTATTATGCTTATTGGGATACGTTCCATAAAGTCGCCAAACTTGTTGTGGTCGCTCTTGAAAAGGCAGTAGCTGAGGCAACCGATCCTCTTAATCAATTACAGCAAAAATTTATGTCAGACATGGCTGCCCTGCAGGGGGCCAAAACCAGCGACACTGCATCATTAATGCTTCGGTTGCCATTGATGAAAGATATTGCTGAAATCGTCGACTTGATGATTAGGATTTCAAAATCCTTTAATGAGCAGACGTTTAGAGATGCTGTTCCTTCTGTGTACGCGCAGTTTGGATTGTACATTGGCTTCATTGAGGCCTTCAATGCTGATATTAAAAATACCGTGGACAGTCTTGCGCAGATTTATTCTGCTTTTAAACAGTGAGGAAGCAGGCTATGAAACGTAATAATTATATACTATTAACGATTACAGTAAGCATCTTTGTGCTTGCTGGTCTGTCGTTGTATGCAGATATTGGTCTTGTGCCAATCTCTGCGCAGACTGCGTTATCGCCTGTACAAGTGTCTGCTAAAACGTCTGTTTCTGCGGCGCCAGCGTCTGTCGAATCTATTTCTACGACACCAGTGTCTGTGTCTTCTGTCTCGTCAGAAGAATCGGTAAAAAACCTTGCGGTAAACCTTGAGAAGGTATTAGCGGCATTCGGATCTTTTGTTTCTGATTTCACAACAGTGCAGCAAAAAATTGCTGCTGATGCTACTAATATTGCTCAATCTCGTACAGCTCACACGTCATTGATAGCCAATTTTCCATCAGTTGTTGCGACGGCCAAAGAAGGCTTGTCGTTCATTGAAAAGTTGGTAACTTATTTTAATGATCAAATGACCAAAGGCACACCGCCAGCATCAAAAGAGCAGTTGGCGATTTATAGTGGTTATTTGACCGTCATGGGCGCAGGACTTAAAGATATTGCCTTAGTTTTAGAAAAAGTGGTCAATGATGCTGCGCCATTATGGTCGTCGTTCCCTCCTATACATCAAAAAATCATAGCTGATGTTACCGAAATCAATCAGGCAATCACCGCTAATTTATCCTTTATGGTTAGACTCAAAGCAGTAATAGTGTTGGTTAAAGATCTTACGAGTGTTGTAGATATTGCTATGGCGTTTGCCAGAATTGTGCATGAGCAGATTCTTAAACCCTTGGATCCTTCATTAGCCGAGTCACTTGCCATCTATTATGGTTACTGGGACACCTTCCACAAAACCGTTAAGTTGGTGGTGGTCGGTCTTGAAAAAGTAGTGTCAGAAGCAATGGACCCTATTGCCCAATTGCAGCAAAAATTTGTAACCGATATTGCTGCTTTACAGGGAGCAAAGACAGGCGGCACGGCATCCTCGCTCATTCGTTTGCCTTTACTTAAAGATGTCGCAGAGGCTATTGATCTTGCTGTTAGGCTTGCAAAATCCTTAAACGAGCAATCGTTTAGAGAGGCTATGCCTTCCGTATACCAACAAATTACGGGATATATTCACTATGTTGAGGCTTTTAATGCCGATATTAAAACCATGATAACAAGTCTTGAACAGATTTTTTCTGCCCTAAAATAGGGCGATTTAGGTTTTCCCAGGTTACCCCCGCCGTCCTCCCTGCCTGTCCGTCGTAGCTAGCCAAGCCGGGAGGCCTGGATTAGCGAAGTCGGAAGGGTAGCTCGAGTTTTACGAGAGCGAACTTGAAGGCTATTAGCCAGACTGTCCCAGGTTCAAATAGTGAATTTTATATAAAAACATCAAAACCATTGATTTATAGCCATTACGTGTGGCATAATTACAAGTAGAAATGTATTTTAATCATAACTAATAACAAAAAGGAGAGTTCTAATGAAGAACAAAATGATGATGTCCGTTGTGTTAGCGGGCGGTTTATTGATGGGTGGTCAGATTAAGGCCTTCGATTTCGAAGATTTTATGAATGCCGCGAATGATGTTTTGACATATGCCAATGAATTTGAGTCAACGGTGTATCAGCCGCTTAAAAATGACCTTGATGCGTTTAAGCAGAAATTTACCGATGAGAAAAATAGAGCTTTGGCATCGATACAAATAATTAAAAACAAAAGTACATCAAAACAAGTTAGAACGGCCAATGTCTTTAAGATACTGTTAATTAGTTTTAATTTGTTCAATGAATTATCTGGTCAATTGATCCGATTTGTTGATGTTGCGAAAAGCATGACTCAAAAGTTGGAGCCTATCAGTAGCGAAATTAGAAAAGGTACAGAGGGTATGGCGATGGTTCAGGATAAAATCAGAGATGTTCAAAAGTATGCCGACAGAATTGGTTCTTTAATTACTACGCTGTCTCGCTTATTAGGAACTCCCGTACCTAACTAAAACAATCGATAACTTATGGTAAGTATTAAGCTATATAAAATAAAATAAGGAAAAAATTATGAAGAATAAAAATAACATAATGGCATTAGCCTTGAGTGGTATGGTCATGATGAGTGGGCAATTAATGTATGCTCAACAGGAAGAGGTGTCCAATTTAACGCGTGGAACTCGTATGTTGAACAAAGCCATTCCATTGGTGATCCAAGTTCTTAATGTGGTTAAATCTTTTGATAAAAACATAAGCATTATAAAAAATAACATTGATGATAAGGATTTAACGCCAAAGAAGATTTTTAAGTTGGTTGTTACTATGACTCTTCTTGTGAACGATTTGAATAGTACGTTGAAATCGTTATTTGAATTTACTGGAGAAGCACCGATTGTAAAACTCAGAAATCTTAGTGCTGTAGCTGTGTTTAGGTTGGCACAGATTGAGGCTATTTTTAAGACTATAACGAGTAATCTAAAAGATGTACTTGAGTTAGTTGAGGCGATAGATCCAGAACCAGTTCCTGCCAAAGCACAAGAGTTGCAAAAGAAAATAGAAAAAATTGAAAAAGATCCTGAAGCTATTATGGATGAAGAAGAGCCTGTTTTTGAGGACTAAATAATAGTATTTGAATGATGAAAATAAAGAGAGATCGAATGGCCATGTGTTGTTCGATCTCTCTTTTGCTTAATAAGCGTCTATTGAATAATACTTTGTACACTGTGCTGAGGAGTGTTTAATGTCCCCCTGGCGGGCTGGCATAAAGGTAACCGGGAATTGATAGCCTGGTGCGTCTTTTTTTAATTGTTCGACTAGTTCCAATAAGGTAACGCTGTGTCCTGTAGCAATGTTAAAAATTTGCCCAGGGACTGAATCGGCAAGCATGCCTAATCTCAAATTTGCATCAACAACACGTGCAACGGGTGTAAAGTCGCGTGTTTGTAGGCCATTGCCAAAAATGGTGATGGGTAAGTTATTATGTATTTGATGTGCAAATTTTGCCACTACGCCAGCATAGGCGCCATTCGGGTTTTGTCGCTCGCCATACACATTAAAATATCTGAGCATGACCGTGTTAATACCAAAGTTTTTTGCATACTGTTGGCAGTACAGTTCGCCTATCAATTTTGAATAGCCGTAGGGTGACTCTGGGTTGCAGCTCATTTCTTCTGAACAAGGTTCATTTTTGTTGCCATATACAGCAGAGGATGATGAGAACACAAAGCGTTTGGCGCCATTAATGCGCGCAGCTTCGAGCATATTCAAGGTGCCATCAACATTGGTGGCATGGCATACATCAGGTTGCTCAAGCGATTGTGGCACGGAAATAAAAGCAGCAAGGTGAAATATGATTTCTGCATCTTTGGTTGCAGCAAGGCACACTTCTTTATCAACAATGCTTTTGTTAATGAAGGTAACCTTGTCCTTTATATTTTTGATGTTCTCAAGATCGCCGGTTGAAAGATCGTCAACAATAGTGACGCGCGCGCCAAGATCTACTAATTTTTCTGCTAGGTGTGAGCCGATAAAGCCGCAGCCACCGGTGATAACAACGAGCATGTTGTGATAAAAATGTGTCATAGTTATAGCTCTCTTACTTTTTCTTTTTTTTGTTTAGAGATAACAAATTCGGTTTCTGGTGCGTGTCGTGCTGGCACAACAATCAGTTGTTCAGCAATTTTTTTGCCGTCAAGCACTGCTTCTTGCATGCTCGAGTATTTCCATTCGCCATAGCGGCCGACAGAATGTACCGATTCTTGTGCGAGGCGGTTGTGAATTTTTGGCAAATTCTTTTCGCGCCAGGTGTCGTAAATGACATACGCATGGCTAATCGGGATTATTTTTTGCATGAGGATTTCTGAATCAGCAATGTTGAATAATTTTTTGGTTGCATCAAGTGATGCTTTGAGGGTGCTCGTTACCCATGTTTTCGATTTATTAACATGGGAAAATTCACCATAGAGTGAACTGCAGCCTGGCGGTGTCATGAATTGCGAGCAATTAGATGGGAATCCCATGCGATAAAACGGATAGTGCTTTTCGGGAAAGTAAATCCAATGTTTTTCGGAAAGCTGTGGGCGATTCACCCCAAGATTAAAGTTGATGACTTTATTGCACAGCAACTTATCGGCAGCAGTTGCAAGTGATGTTGAAGATTTTTCCTGCAAGCTGCTCAGTAACTTATCAAGCGGCATGGTGCTAATCAGTTGCTCAAAAGGTTCCACATGGCCATTGGTAAACGATACAGTTTTTGTTTTTAAATCAATGGCACTGACGCAAAAGTTGGTATGAATTGGCTGGGTAAGTTGGTCAGCAATTTTTTGTACCCAGAACAGTATGCCGCCTTTTTTGGGATATAAAAAGCTAGCGTTATACCCAATCAGAGTATCATCGATATCCTGCATTGAGCCTTTAACAATCTGTTGCAACGACGTTTGTGGCACAAAGCGGCCCGTCCAACTGGCGGTAATTTTTTCTAGCGGATGTCCAAAGATTTTGCGTTGGAAGGGAAAAAAGAACTGTTTGCCAAAGCCAGCGCCAAAATTTTGGAGAACCCATTCAGGGAATGTTTGTGGTTTTTTGCGTGAGCGATTACGCAGCACAAATCCTTCAATGCATTCGGCAATTACTTGGTCAGATAACCCAAAAAGGTTTACCTGAAATGGATAGCGGGTGTAGGTGTCATGAGAATAGATAAATGATTTGCGAATCACGGTGTTCAGATTTTCCATGCCGACTAATTGTTCTATCATTGAGCGGAAGTAAGGGTCGCTTGCGTGCAAATAATGGCCAGTGAAGTCAAAGGTAAAGCCATCTTGGGCAATGGTGCCGCACAACCCACCGATGGTGTTATCTCGTTCAAAAATGGCATAATCGTTAAAGCCTTTTTGTTCTAGGTGGTAGGCAGCTGAAATGCCGGTTAACCCTGCTCCAATAATCACTATCTTTGCCATGCGGCTATTCCTTTTTATGCTTGCATATACTTACATCGTCTGTTTTGCCAAAATTTGCATTAGATATACAATGGCACGCATAAAAAGTCTAGAAGGAATCAATCGAGTTTAGTGATCTGTGCGCCAAGAACGTCAAATGACAACGTCAATGGGTGCGCAACTGCGCATATCTTAAATTCTTCAGGCAACGAACTTGTCAGCAGACTGAAACTACCTTTTTTTAATATGGATTCCAAGGTGTTTGGCACGGTGAGCACTAAGTAGAAAGTATTATTAAAGCCGATAGTTTCTTTTTTATCGAAATTGAGCATCAGTGTTTGTTGTGCCTTATTCCATATGCCATCGCAGACTAAATTGTCCTGAATGGGTATGAATTTTTTATCGGGCTCAACTCTGTAGAGTGAGCCGATTAATTTATCAATACATGCACCTTGCCATTGTAAATAAAGGCGGTTGAGATGTACCGTTTCTTTGGCTCTTTTTTTAAAAACAATGCTGCCGGCAAGAATCCATTTGCCACCAAAGATCTTTGCCTTTTCTGGATTGCTTTCAAGGTCCTGCCATTCAGGCTTTAAGATTACCGCAAAGTCCTCGGATGCTTTTGTGCTGGGAATATTTGATAGTACTAGAAGAGCAATGATGCTATAAAGTAGGCGTTGTTTCATGGTAGGCTCCATTGCCATGTAGGGTCTCATTTTTTTTCATTCTTACGATAGCACAAACTAGAAGAGCAAGAAAAGGTTTTTATGTTTATTGAAGACTGAACCCAAATGATTGCTTTGCTTGTCCGATATGTACCTTGACAGTAAAGAGAATTTTAAAGGGATTGTCCTGAATATGTGAAGGAACCGGTGGAAATGAAACTGACGCATCACGGAAAATAAATAGTGCATATTCATCGATATATTTTTTTCCCGATGATTGAGCTATCTCTAGCCCTATCAATGAGCCGTCACGTTTGAGCGTCATATGCATCTGAAGTTCAGCTTTCATGGCGGGTTGATTATTGAGTTTATGATTGTGAACTTTATCAGCATTATTAAGCCACCAGCTTAATTTTTGGAGATAGCGAGAGTATCTGAGTTGTTCTGCCGTTGGGTTGCCGCCTTCTTTGCCTGACATGGTAATCGAGTCATTGCCATCGTTGGTGAGATGGCGTATGAAACCCTTGGTGATATCGGCTAGGCTTATTGGTGCGGGAGTAGCATCGCGATTACTTGTACCGACCATTGTTCCAGTAATGGCCGATTCTTTTTTTGTAGGGCGTTGGGCAATTTTCGGGGATTCTTGTTTTTTTTCAGGTTCAACTATTTTTTGTTCTGCTGTTTTTTCTTCATTATCTTGCACAACGGTGGTTGATTTTTCTTGTTCTTTTTTTTTAATTTCTTGGTCCGGTTTCGAGTTTTGTTGCTCAGGAGTTTTTTCTTCCTCTTTTTGTGGAGATTCAGGTGTTGGTTGGGTTAAAGGTTCTTGATTTTCTGCTGCTGGCTCAGGAGTGAATTCTGGTTCGTCGGCAAATAGAGGAGTGCCACCAAAATCACTAGCGCGAGCCTTCATAGCAGCCCATTCTTCTTTTTGAGGCGCTTCTTGTTGTTTGGTTTCTTCTTGTGGTTCGTCTTGCATATAGACTATTTGTTCTCGTTCTTCATGTGATAGTTGAGTTTTTCTTTCATATTCTGCGTTCTGAGATTTCCAGACAAAAAGGAAAAGCATAATGCATGCATGAATAAGCAGCGCAAGCAGGAGTACGATCATCATTTTTCTGCGATAAGGGTTGCGCTGTTCCATTCGTTCCTTCTTTTTTAGTATCAGAGTACCAGCGCAGCCTACTCTATTACTATAAAAAGATGAATTAGATTTTTACAATCCAGGCAGTTTGTTTCTTTTTGATGAGCGACCAGGCATGATGTGCCCGATGGGTTTTGCTGTCATTGCCGTCGAGAAATCTGAGGAGTTCATCAAAGAAGTTTTGTGTTGGACCAAAAGGAACTTTTTCATGGCAGAGCCAGTGAAGGAGTGCGCGATAGCGCATGATGGGGTGGAGAGTAAGAAGTTTGGTGACGTTGATATGCCATGAGCCATTGTTTTGCTCGGCAAGATCTTGGAACGTTGTTGTGGTGAGCTCGTCTAAAAACGATTCGGTATCTTGAAGGCGTTGCAATGTTGCCATAAAATTTTTATCAAAACGATTGTCGCAGTTTTGTAGTGTTGGGAGTACCGACATTCGAATGCGGTTGCGTAAAAAAGCATCTGAGGTGTTAGTAGGATCGGTCAGATAGAGAATGTTGTGTGCATCCAAATAGGCAAGAATATCTGGCTTGCTGGTTTGCAATAATGGGCGAATATACACATCATCTTTGGCTTGCATGGCGGTCAGCCCGGTTAAGGTCGCGCCACGAAGTAAGCGAATAAAAAAGGTTTCTTGTTGGTCCTGAAGATGGTGTGCCAGGGCGATGTGGTTGCTTCCAGTTTCTTGCAGCAACTTTTGAAAAAAAGTTCGACGTGCCTTGCGGCCAATCTCTTCGTGGGATCCATTAAATTTTAACGATAGATTTAGTTCTGAAAGTTTGCGACTTATAAGGTTAATGCCAAGACTTCTTGCAAGCTCGTGGCAAAATTCTGCATCTTTGTGCGACTCGGCGCGCCATTCGTGGTCAAGATGTGCGGCAACAAGAGATGTAATAGCACCGGATTTTTGTAAGTCCGCCAAATAATGGAGGAGAAAAACCGAATCGGGCCCGCCAGAAAGTCCTACCACTATTTTTGAGTTCGGTGTAAGCAGGCAATTGGTTGTAATATAGGAATTAATTCGTTGGAGTAATGGTTCATTCATAGCTTTAATTATAGCCTAAAAAGGCCATAATTAAAGCTATTTTTCATATTCTTAAATATCTAAATTCTTAACGAAGTGGCCAAAGTTTTCTATATATTGCTTTCTGCCGCTAACGTCATCGCCCATAAGAGTGGTAAACCAGGTGTCAGCTTCAAGAGCATCTTCGATGGTAACTCTGAGCAGCGTGCGCTGAGCTGTGTCCATAGAAGTTTCCCATAGTTGCTCAGGGTTCATTTCTCCAAGACCTTTGTAGCGCTGAATGTTCATGTACGGTTTGCTGATAGCGCTTATAGCATCAAGAAGAGCGATAATGCCTTTGTTGATTATATGGCGATCTTTATCAACAACTTGCACTTTCCAATCATGATTTTCAAGGTGCGAAACGGGCTCAAGGTCTTTTATGAGCACTGCTAGCTGAGGTGAGCTAAAGAAAGCTACCGGCACATCCCAGTGGTTGTTCAACAATGAGAAAGTAATCATGGCTGCTTGTTTTAATGTCTCGTGTGTGTCAGCTGTCTCTACGGTTGCTTGTTGAGCCGTAATAGTGTATTTGTTCAAGTTCTTCTTGAGCATTTCCACTAATGCAGGAATACCCATGGATTCTTCCCACGGATTTTTTTGTAGAACGAGTGTTAAGGTGTGACAGAACTTTTGTAAAATTCTGAACGTCGCTGCAGTCAAACTGAGTTGGTCGTCATAGACGCGTATATCAGTTAATACTTTTTGCCATGCAGCTTGATCTAAGACTTGGTCGTTGACGGTGAGCGTTGTTTGTTCAAATGCCCAGTCAAACAAGAATGTTTTAAATGCCTTATCGTCTTTAAGGTATTGTTCTTTTTTGCCAATCTTTGCTTTGTACAATGGTGGTTGAGCAATGTAGAGGTAGCCTTTGTCGATGAGTGTGCGCATGTACCTGAAGAAGAAGGTAAGGAGGAGTGTGCGAATATGTGCGCCATCAACGTCAGCATCGGTCATTAAAATGATTTTATGATAGCGAGCTTTGTTGACATCGAAATCTTCGCCAATGCTGCAACCAATTGCAGAGATAAGCGCTCTGATTTCTTCGTTTGAAAGTACTTTGTCGATGCGAGCTTTTTCTACGTTTAAGATTTTACCTTTGAGTGGTAAAATTGCTTGTGTGTGTCTGTCTCTACCTTGTTTTGCCGAGCCGCCTGCAGAATCACCTTCTACGATGAATAGTTCTGTTTGTGCAGGGTCTTCGTTGGAACAGTCGGCGAGTTTGCCAGGCAGAATCATAGTTTCTAGAACTGTTTTTCTGCGGGCTATGTCGCGAGCCTTACGAGCGGCTTCGCGTGCACTCATAGCAATTTCAGCTTTTTGTAAAATCTTTTTTGCTACGCCAGGATTTTCTTCAAAGAAAGTTTCTAAGAATGCAAAAGTCCAAGAATCAACAATACCTTTAACTTCATTGTTGCCTAATTTGGTTTTAGTTTGGCCTTCAAATTGAGGTTCTGGAACCTTCATGTTGATGACGCAGACTAAACCTTCTCGAACATCTTCGCTTGAAAAGCTTTCATCGCCTTTAAGAATATTAAATGCGGTCGCTTTTTTATTACATATTTTTGTTAAAGCGGACTTGAACCCAGAGACGTGGGTGCCACCTTCGGTAGTGTTGATGTTATTGACGAATGAAAATAATTGTTCGCCATAACCATCATTATATTGTAAGGCTACTTCAAGAATATAAACATCATCTGTTTTTTCAAAGTAGATAACTTCAGGAAATAGTGGGGTTTTCTTTTCATTAATATGTTCTACGAATGAAATGATACCGCCTTCAAATAAGAATTCGTGGCTCTTGCCGGTGCGTTCATCGGCGATGGATATTTTTAGATTCTTATTTAAAAAGGCAAGCTCGCGTAGACGAACTGAGAGCGTGTCAAAATTGAAGTCTATTGTTTCTTTAAAGATTTCAGGATCTGGTAAGAAATGTACTAAGGTACCACGTTTCTTAGTTTTTCCTGTTACCTGTAATCTGTCGAGTGCCTTGCCTTGTTCGAATGACATTTCATGGATTTCGCCATGTTGGAAGATAGTGAGGTCAAGACGGACGGAAAGTGCGTTAACAACAGAGATGCCAACACCGTGTAATCCGCCAGAGAATTTATATGAATCTTTATCAAATTTACCGCCGGCATGCAATTTGGTAAGTACTACTTCGGCTGCCGATACACCTTCGCTTGGATGAATGTCGGTGGGAATACCACGACCATTATCTTCCACGGAGCAAAAGCCATTTTTGTGCAATATGACCTTGATACTATTACAGTATCCTGCCAATGATTCGTCGACTGAGTTGTCGACAACTTCGTAGACAAGGTGATGCAATCCATGGGGTCCAGTAGACCCAATGTACATTGCGGGGCGTTTTCTAACAGCCTCAAGACCTTCTAAAATTTTAATAGACTGGGCTTTGTATTCTTTTTCTTTAATATCGGCCATAGTATTCTCCTGCGGCAGGTTGGGTAGATGACAAGCTACTTGGTATGGAGATTAAAAAATTTATTTTTTCTATCGTATGTAGTAGTATAAGAGACAATCGTAGAATTTTCCACTTTTAACCATAAAATATTGGTATAAATGTTGGTCGTGCGATTGTATCGAATTATTAAATTGTTTCATGGTAAGTGATTTTGCATGAGCAAAATTGTATCGAGCCACCACTTTTAAAATAATGAGCGCCCCAGTGCGTTTTTAAGGTTTATTGTAGATAGTTATGAAACCAAAAGAAACTATATTTGGGCATGATCGAGATGTTGTTTTTATGTCTCAAGCATTGCGCCAAGCAGAAAAGGCTTTTGCCAAAAATGAGGTGCCGGTAGGTGCCGTAATCGTTAACCCTCAAGGGGTGATTATTGCACGAGGTATGAATTTGGTTGAGTCTCAGCATACGCAGCGAGCCCATGCTGAAAGCTTAGCGATAGAAAAAGCAGGTAAGAAATTGCACGATTGGCGCCTAGAAGGTTGCTGGTTATATGTTACTCTTGAACCATGTGCGATGTGTATGAACCTCATTTTGCTGAGTCGTTTGGATGGTGTTGTATTTGGCGCTTCCTCGCCGCTTTTTGGCTATCATCTTGACAACAACCTTAACGTTCAGCTATACAAGAAAAGTGTTTTGAGTATAGTAGAAGGCATTTGTCAGGAAGAGGCAGGGATTTTGTTGAAGCGATTTTTTAAAACCAAACGATAGAAAGAGGGGATAGTACCTTGAAAGATAATCTAGAAACAATAAGAAAATCATTGATGGCGCGTAAAATGGAGCTTGAACAAGAGTTGACACGCTTGTCTCAAGAGAGGTTCTCTGATGGCCAGGTGCAAGATCCGGGCGATCAGGCTCTTTCTTCTACCATGGAATCTTTGCAAGTTTCATTGCAGGACACTGAACGCGAGGAATACAATAGGATTTTACTGGCTATTGAAAAGGTCGATGATGGTACCTATGGTATTTGTAGCGACTGTGGTCAGCCTATATCCGAAAAGCGGCTTAAATCGTATCAAAATGCCGCTCGGTGCATCGTTTGCCAAGAGGCTTTTGAAGAAAATCCATTTAAATAGTTTTTTTCTACCTTTGATTAGACCTTTTTGTGATTTTTGTTATAGTTAGGTCCCATAGGGTGCCGATGTAGCTCAGCTGGTAGAGCGCTTGATTCGTAATCAATAGGTCGTCGGTTCAACTCCGATCATCGGCTCCAACCTTCGCTCTTTCAGAGCTACGGTTGGCGCGGCCACCACTAAAGGTAGTTTTATAAGATTAATATGTATTGCAAAAGCGAAGGTTGCCCGCCGAAGTCTTAACGTAGGCTGGGCTTATTCAAAGCTTGCAAAAACATTTTGCTTGCAAGCTGCTACATTTTAGTAGTGATAGATCATGCCTACGCTTATCCGGGCCTGGTGCTCTTGAAGAGCACTGTTTTCGGCTCGGCAAGCTCCGGTTGGCGCGGCCAGTTAAGGAAATGATAGTGATAGAACTAGCGTAGGTTGCCCGCCGAAGTTTTAACGTAGGCTGTGCTTATTCGAAGCATAAGAAATCAAAAAACTATCAAACTGCTAAATATGGTCTATAGTTAATGAATTTTTAAATAATTGGCTTCAAATACCTTCGCTTATCCGGGCCTTCAGGCTCGTAGAGCGAGCTTCGTCTGGCTCCGCCAGTTTTTTTAAGGAAGGAATTCGTTAAAAAATGCGATTGCGTCGGGCTCAGCTGAAGATGAGGGCGAAAGGCTAGACCAGAGTCAAACTATTTTGACTTTTTATGGTTTATCCGCTATCCTAAATTGCAGAAGTTCAAAAAGTTTTTGGTGAACATAGTAGGGTTTTTAAAGAGAATCTATGGTAAAAATAAATTTAGATAAAGTAGCTGGTGTGACTGGCAAGGCGAATAAAAACATTTCTCACGGCGTAGGTCGTCGTAAATCTTCAGTAGCACGCGTTTGGCTTTCAAAAGGCAACGGTACACTAACGGTTAACGATAAAGCATACCTCACCTATTTTGACACTGAAATGGCTCAACTTGATGCAGCTGTTCCATTCAGAGTTTGCCCAGCAGCAGGACAATATAATGTTGTTGCCTACGTGCAAGGTGGCGGTCTTCACTCTCAAGCTAACGCGGTAAAGCTAGCAACAGCTCGCGCATTAGTAGAAATTGATGAAACACTTCGTCCTCTATTGCGTAAGCATGAACTCCTAACTGTTGACTCTCGTCTTAAAGAACGTAAGAAATACGGTCAAAAAGCGGCTCGACGTAAGTTCCAGTTCGTAAAAAGATAATTTTGGAAACTGGCAGGGCAACCTGCCAGTTTTACTTATCAGGGTATTTTCTCTTCTCTTGCTTGGTTTTTGCTTTAATAAAAGGTGCAGTGCGCTATGTGTGGAATTGTTGGCTACATAGGGAAAAATTATAGTCGAGATTTCGTTATTGAAGGCCTTTCTCGGCTTGAATATCGCGGTTATGATTCTTCTGGATACGCATGCATAAATCCTGCCGACAACCGTCTTCTTTATGCCCGATCAGCAGGGCAACTGTCTAACCTAGTAAAAAAGTTTGAACAAAACCCTATCGATGGCAATATCGGCATTGGCCACACTCGTTGGTCGACGCACGGTGTTTCTTCTCAAGAAAACGCCCACCCACAATTTGATTGCCAAAAAACCATCTCCATTATCCATAATGGTATTATCGAAAATCATCATGCGCTCAGGTCTCAATTGTCTGCGCAAGGACATGTATTCCATTCCGAGACCGATACAGAAACTATAGCTCATCTTTTTGAGGAGTTGTTGCCAGTTCATAACACGTTTAAAGCGACGGTTATTGATCTTATTAGTAAGCTCGAAGGTGCGTATGCCTTTATTTCTATTCTTCAGGATCATCCAGATGTCATGCTTTTGGTGCGCAAGCGCTCTCCATTGTGTGTAGGTATTGGCGATAACGAAATGTTCGTTGCTTCAGACTTACTCGCTTTTGCTGGCAAAACAAAACAGGTCTTATTTCTGCCCGATCAAAGCTTTGCGTTGGTCAGAAAAGATATGATTGAGCTCTACGATTTCTCCGGTAAATCATTACCTATGACTGTTCAAGAAATTACTGCCGATTGGGCTGCTCATGAAAAAAAAGGCCACGAACATTATATGCTCAAAGAAATCTATGAGCAAAAGGCAGCAATTCATGCGACAGTCAAATGTCTTAAGTCTTTGAGTATTAATATTTGGGACCACATAGGACTTTCAAAAGAGCAGGTAAAAAATTTACATACGCTCAACTTAATTGGTTGCGGCACTTCCTGGCATGCAGGGCGCATAGCACAATTTTTCTTTGAACAAATATGCATGATGCCGACCAAGGTGTTATTAGCATCAGAGTTTCGGTACATGTCATTTTTTTCGGAACCTAATAGTTTGTTTATAGCAATCTCTCAATCAGGCGAAACTGCCGATACGCTAGAAGCATTACGCATGATTAATGACATGCAATTGCCCACCGTGGCATTGACCAACGTGTCATCGAGCACTATGGTGCGCGAAGCTGGTGGTTTTTTGCTCACGCAAGCGGGTCAAGAAGTTGCTGTTGCTTCAACTAAAGCGTTTTCAACCCAAGTTGCTGCACTGTTTTGGTTAGCCAATCGTATGGCGCTTGAAAAGGGCATCATCACCAAACAACAAATGGAACTTGCTGAAGAAGAATTGTTAGTAGCAGCAGAAGTTTTGGAAAGCTGCATCGAAAATTATAAAATTGATATTGTTCAAAAACATGCACGTAAATACGCTCAGTATAAAAAGAGCATCTTTTTAGGACGTCATATTAGTTATCCCTTTGCTATGGAAGCATCATTAAAGCTTAAAGAAATTGCTTATGTGTTTGCTCAATGTTATCCCGCTGGCGAACTTAAACACGGGCCGCTGGCTTTAGTAGATAAAGATACGCCTATCTTTTTATTTTCCCATCGCGATCCGTTGATTTATCAAAAATTACTTTCTAATGCACAAGAAGTTAAAGCGCGCAATGGCCATTTGATTATATTTGCTTTTGAAGGGCAGACTGAATTGCATGCACTCGCCGATTTACTTTTTGTGATTCCTAATGTTAATCCATTGCTCGGGCCCTTGGCCATGACAGGGTTAATGCAATTCTTTGTGTACCACATTGCGCTTGAACTTGGCTGTGCGATTGATAAGCCGCGCAACCTTGCCAAGTCGGTGACGGTTGAATAATTGGTTTATGAGCTATGCAGTTTAAAAAAATCATTAGTTTAGCTTTTCTCGCTTCTTTTGCTATTGCATTCGTTGCAAGTAGCTTGCTTCTGTCAAAGACAGGCATTTTGCCACAATGTTGGATGCATCTGGGTCGTCAAGTTTGCATTGAACAGTATAATCACGATCGAGATCAACAAGGTTTTATGGAGCTCTTTGCGCAGCATCATAATGCTTTAGGCGCATGGGATTTTGAAGAAGAACTGGTTAGTCATGAACATACCATTAATGTTTTACGTGTTAAAAATCAGTTGGCCGGATTTATTGTCTATAAAATGTTGGATGACTTTCACGGCCACGTTGATTTGTTGGCGATTGACAAACAATGCCATGGGTGTGGCTATGGTCATACCTTATTAACACATGCTATGAATGAGCTTAAAAATGCTGGCGCGCAAACCATCTCGCTTAAAGTGTATGATGACAATGAAAAGGCAAAGCGGTTTTATACCAACATTGGGTTCACTCCCAAAGATAGCCCCGGTTGTTTGATTGAATATGCAATTAAATTGGCGTAGTATTTTTTAGATTGGGTTTGTCCCGTTAGAAGACAAACCCAATCGTTGTTAGTTGGTCTAAATTTTTATTTCTTCCAGAGTCAGCTTATCGTTCGTAATAAAGTTGCTCTTCAAGAACTCGATCGCTTTAGTTCTTGTCGTCACATTGTGTGGGCAGGTAGTTTTTCCGGTGTAGAGCAAGTTAATCAAGCTGATGGTGTCGCGGAGTTGATTATCGGTTTCAAGCATGGTGCGCGCACGATCAGCCCAGGTCTTTTTCTCTTTATCCTTTTTCTTTTCCTCTTCCGCTTCTTTATCTTTATCTTCCGCTTCTTTGTTGGCATCTACTTTTATGTAGCCAGGCAATGCACATTCGCGGCCATAAAATTTGGTGAACCAGGTCATTTGTTCTGTTGGTGGCATGCGTCGATCAATGACAAAGTCTGGTTCAATGCCCAAGCCTTGGACTGAAGTGTCGTTAGGCAAAAAGTAGAGCGAAGTCGTGATTTTCATGGCGCAGTTATTGCTGACGGGAATAACTTCTTGAACCGAGCCTTTACCAAAAGTTCTGGTACCAACTAAAAATACCATGAGTTTCTTTTGATGATTATTGCCCGCTTCTTTGGAGAGTTTTTCTGAATGGATCTTTAATACACCGGCAAGAATTTCTGCAGCTGATGCCGTGTAATTATTCATTAAAATGAAAATAGGTAGTGCGTCATTGGCTATGGGATTATTACTGGTTTCGTAGCGTTCTGTTTCTTTGTGTGTTTTGTCTTTCGTGGTCACCACTAAGCTGCCTTTATCTAAAAATAATCCGGCGATATCAATAGCTGCGCTGAGTGATCCACCTGAATTGTTGCGGAGGTCAAGAATAAGGGCTTTGTATTTTTTCTTTTTTGATTGTTGTAGTAACTGGGTGATTTGTTTGATGGCCGTTGAGGTAAACATGTTCAGTGAGATGTAGCTGATGTTGTGTTCATTAATATAAAAGGCGAGGGAGTTTTGCTCTTTTACTACATCGCGGGTGATATCAAAAGAAAGCATATCCGTGTGGCCTTCGCGTAACACCTTGATGTGTACCTGGGTGTTGCGTTCACCCTTTAATTTTGCGGTTGCTTCTTCGGTACTCATGCCTTCCAGTTGTTCGCCATTAATTTCCATAATTTTATCGTGTGGTTGCACGCCGGCTTTATCAGATGGGCCGTCTGGAATAGTATCAATGATGGTTAATGTTTTATCTTTTGGTTGGCGAGTGTTGTCGATAACGATGCCAATACCAAAAAATTCACCACTGGTTGTTTCCAAAATTTGTTTATAGGTTTTCGGGTCAAGAAAGTTAGAGTGCGGGTCAAGAGCAGATAAAAATCCGTCGATTGCCTTAATCATACATTCTTCCAGGTCACTTACCTTGTAATGTTTTTTACTGGTGTTTTCTACAACCTCAGCAAAGGTGCGAGTCCAGTTGAAGGCTACTTCGTCAAAATCAAAAGGTGCTTTTTGTTCTTTTTTGTTTGGTTCTTTTGTTATTACCATAGCTGGTACCATAGAGCAGAGCGTGATGACGATGAGTAGTTGTTTTTTCATAATAGTATCCTTTTTTTGGTTAACAATAGAATGATATCTTCCATAATAGAACTATATGTTTGCCCAGAGAAGAGTTATAATTTATTTATATAAAAAACAGCTTGTTTGAGGATATATGGCACATGAAATGATGGCGGAAGCAAAAACTGCCGTTCAACCACAGATTGTTATCGTTACTGGATATTCCGGCGCCGGCAAAAGTACGGTGCTTCGTGCATTGGAAGATGTTGGTTTTTTTTGTGTTGATAACTTGCCGATTGCATTATTGGATTCATTTTTTCAGTTGGTTCATCAATCGAAAATTAATGGTCAGCGGTTGGCGCTTGGCATTGATATTCGTGGTGGATTAGCGATCGAAGATTTTATTCGCGATGTGCGGAATAGATTTGCGCATGGCGCTATGAATGCTCCTAAAATTTTTTTTCTGCGATCAAGTCCCGCTGTTCTTTTAAAACGCTTTCAAGAAACACGTCGTAAGCATCCACTTGCCGATGCTATTGATATGCCGAGTGCCATTCAACAAGAACAGGATTTATTACAGCCGCTCATGTCTATTGCCGATTTAGTTTTGGATACTGACCAGTTAAATATTCATCAACTACGTAGCTTTGTACGCTCGGCATTTTCGCCGGGTGGGGAGCAGCGCATGGTGGTGAGCTTAGTTTCTTTTGGTTTCAAATATGGTGCGCCGTTAGAAAGTAATTTTTTGTACGACGTGCGCTCATTGCCCAATCCTTATTTTGTACCAGCATTAAAGCATTTACGGGGCATTGATTCAGAAGTTGCTCAGTATCTGTTTGCGCAGCCTGATGTCATCGAATACTGGGATAAGCTGGTGGATTTTGTGTGCTATTCGATTAAGAAGTCACATGCGGAAGGCCGGTTCTTTATGAATATTGCGATTGGATGCACAGGAGGCAAGCACCGCTCCGTGGCCTTTGTGCAAAAACTTGCGCAGGAACAATTACCCAATGTACAGTTTATAGTTGAGCATCGTGATATTAATCGTGACTCATACAACAATAAACAAGAGGCAAAAGAGGTGGTACTATGAAGGAAATTAAACGAAAAATATTACGAATTTTCTTTGCGTTAGAATTGTTAGTTTTTACGGGGACTTATTTTTTTGCTCCCAACGGTTTTTGTGCGGTGACGCAATTGCAAGAAGAAAATCAGCAGCTCGTGGCAGAAATTAATCTGTTGCGTGCCGATGTGTATGGCCTTGAACATACGATTGTCCAATGGGATGCTCATCCATTTTATAAAGAAAAAATTGCTCGTGAACAGTTACAAATGGCCCGCAAGGGTGATCAAATCTACTACGTACGTTAGGAGTCTTAATGTTGGAATTCGCATATAGCTTACCAAAACTTTCTTATGATTATGGCGCATTAGAGCCGTATATAGATGCAATGACGATGGAAATCCATCACACTAAGCATCATCAGGCTTATATTGATAATCTTAATAAAGCTATGGAACAAGTCCCTGCTTTACAAGGTACACCGCTTACTGAATTATTAAGTTCTTTAGATTCAGTGCCTGAATCAGTACGCGCCGTGGTCAGAAATCACGGTGGCGGTCATTATAATCATTCAGTTTTTTGGAAGATGTTGAGCAGAGATGGCGGTGGTGAACCGCAAGGACCTGTTGGCGATATCATAAAAAAAGAGTTTGGCAGCTTTGCAGCATTTCAAGATCAATTCAATACAGCCGCTAAAGGAGTTTTTGGTAGTGGTTGGGCTTGGTTGTGTGTTGCGCCTAACGGACAGTATAAGATTATTGCCACTCCTAACCAAGACACACCATTATCACAAGGGTCGCAGCCAATTTTGGGGCTTGATGTTTGGGAGCATGCTTATTATTTGAAATACCAAAATAAACGGCCTGATTATATTAATGCATGGTGGCATGTGGTTAATTGGGAGCAGGTTGAAGAGAACTATAGTACTATTGTACGATAATAGGGTAGATGATATAATAACATGAGTATATTGACCATAAAATTTTAGTTATAGAAGATCTCCATGAAAAAAAATGAAAACATTGGCACGGTAGAAACCCAAGCTCCTCTATCTGTTTCTGATGAACACCGTATTCGCCTTGAAAAAGTAGAAGTGATGCGTAAAGCTGGCATTGAGCCTTGGCCTGCCGGAAAACTAGTCAATGCAGTTTGCAAAGATGTAATTGATGAATATGTTGAAGGTGCAGAATCTCGTGAATATGCCATTGAAGGTAGACTCATGGCATTGCGTGGGCACGGAAAAACAATATTTGCTCAAATTCAAGACCGCAGCGGCCTTGTACAGGTCTATATTAAACAAGATATTTTAGGCGATGATGCCTTTGCCAATTTTAATAACTTTGTTGATATTGGTGATATTGTTTGGGTTAAAGGACAATCGTTCAAAACCAAAACGGGTGAAATTACTTTAAAAGTCACTGAGTTTGCTTTGCAAAGTAAATGTCTCTATCCATTACCAGATAAGTTTCATGGTCTTGCTGATATTGAAGTTCGCTATCGTCAACGTTATTTAGATTTAATCAGTTCGTCAGATAGTCGGGAACGTTTTAAAAAGCGCTCAGCAATTGTTCGCACGATGCGTAGTTATTTTGATACAAATGACTTTATGGAAGTTGAAACGCCGATGTTGCACCCCATTCCAGGTGGTGCTGCGGCAAAGCCTTTTGTAACCCATCACAATGCACTTGATTCTGAATTCTATTTGCGTATTGCTCCTGAGCTTTATTTAAAGCGCCTCGTGGTCGGTGGTTTTGACCGTGTGTATGAAATTAACCGAAATTTCAGAAATGAGGGGATTTCAACACGTCACAATCCTGAATTCACCATGGTGGAGTTCTATACGGCGTACCAAGATTACAACTGGGCTATGGATTTTGTAGACAACATGTTCAAAAAAATTGCTATGGAATCCTGTGGGGCATTAGAGCTTCCGTTTGGTGACCATATCATCGATTTTGGTAAACCATTTGCTCGTTTGAGTATGAAGGATGCGGTAATAAAATACGGCAACTTTGCAAAGGGTGCTATCGAAGGTGATGCTATTGATGCAGTTTTAAAAAACCACGGTTTTCAGGCCGCTAACAAAAATGCCTCATGGGGGGAAAAGTTGTTAGTGTTGTTTGAAAAACTGGTTGAACCTCAATTAATTCAGCCAACCTTTATTACTCATTTTCCTATTGAAGTTTCGCCGTTAGCAAAAAGAGATCCACAAGACCCATCGATTGCAGCGCGCTTTGAGCTCTTTATTGCCGGTATGGAAATTAGCAACGGTTTCAATGAGTTAAACGATCCATTTGATCAAGCATCTCGATTTCACGATCAAGCAAAGGCACGCACCGCGGGTGATGACGAGGCGCATTTTTATGATGCTGAGTTTATTCATGCGCTTGATTATGCCTTGCCACCTACTGCTGGCGTTGGTATTGGTATTGATCGCTTAGTGATGTTGATGACTAACACAACCTCTATTAAAGATGTTATTTTGTTTCCAACATTAAAACGTAAACATTAATTAGAACTCTATCTTTTTTTTCCCCCTTTGTGGTATCGTCACCTTTGAATAAGGGACTATACATACAATGGGGGATTTTTAATGCGTATTATTAACTATAGTGTAGCGCTCATTTTTTTTATTATTCACAGTAATGCGCTTCGAGCAGACACCATCTCAGTTCATAATGAAACTCCCTATGATTTGTATGTTGTTACCTATATTCAGCAATCTATTGGGGTTGGTCCTTTTTCAAAACAATATGCTCCCGAGCGTCAGATG